>CAKPUJ010000001.1:0-106512 GCA_934191645.1 uncultured Veillonella sp.
CCCTACAAGAACGTATTAATACAGGCCACATGACCACCTATCAGTGGGGCGTGGTCATCTTGGCTACGGCCCTCAACCTCTTAGATGGTTTTGATGTGTTGGCCCTGGCCTTTACTGCTTCCGCTATCAAAGGTTCCTTGGGCCTAGATGGGACCCACTTGGGTTATCTCTTATCTGCCGGCCTGGTGGGTATGACCCTTGGCTCTGTGGGCTTGGCCCCTTTGGCTGATCGTATAGGTCGCCGTAAGCTGTTGATTTTGTCCCTCATTTTATCGGCTATTGGTATGTTTGGTTCTGCTCTGTCTCCTACAGCGCTTGCATTAGGTATCTGCCGGGTTATCACAGGGTTAGGTGTAGGGGGCATCTTGGTAGGGACCAACGTTATTGTCAGCGAGTATTCCTCGCGTAAGTGGCGATCTTTGGCCATTTCCATCTTTGCCTCTGGCTTTGGCGTTGGTGCCCTCTTAGGTGGTACCTTCGCCGTAGCCTTGCAGGGCCTTTACGGTTGGCATTCCGTATTTGTATCCGGTGGGATCTTGACCCTCCTTTGCCTCTTGGCCGTGGTTCTTTGGTTGCCGGAGTCCATCGCCTTTATCCAAGTCAAGGGGGGCGACCTGGCTAAGGACAGCTTGGCTAAGTTAGCTGATAAATTAGGCATTACAGAGGATTGGGATCTAGGCCAAGTAGGGGAGAAGAAGGGTTCTGCCTCTGTCTTACAATTATTGTCTACTGATTACCGCCGGTCTACCCTAGCCATTTGGGGTGCCTTTGTAGCGGTTATGTTCTCTTACTACTTCGTATCTTCTTGGACACCGGCCCTTTTGAAAGAGGCGGGTATGTCCCTAGAACAATCCGTCAGTGTAGGTATGATGATTTCCTTGGGTGGGACATTGGGGTCCTTGGCCTTTGGCGCCTTGGCTAGCCGCTGGTCCGCTCGTAATGTTCTCATGGCTTTCGGACTAGGGTCTGCTATTATCGCCTCTATCTTCATCGCCTTATCGGCCCACCTTTGGTTGGCTATCATTGCTGGTATTTGGATTGGCTTCCTCATGAATGGTTGTATTTCTGGTCTTTACGCTATTAACCCAACCCTCTATGCTACTCATATCCGGTCCACTGGCGTGGGTGTGGCTATCGGCGTAGGTCGCTTAGGGGCGATCCTGGCACCAACTATCGCAGGGGTCCTTTTAGATGGTGGCTTTGACAAACAAGATCTCTATATGGGAGTTGGCCTTGTCATGGTCTTGGCAGTCATTTCTGTAGCTTTTTTGCGCAAGCAAGAAGGACAGGTTTAGCTGCTTTTAGACTCCCTAAAATGTACATGAAGAATAGACAAATGTATTCTATAAATAGAATTAATCTTGTAAAACTATTGTCTTACTAGCTTTTATACAGTATAATATCCGTATTACAGCAAAAAAACGTTGATCGGGTATAAAGTTATAGCCAGAAGACCTCAAGAGAATTGCCGGTTGGTGCGAGGCAATGGTCGGGTTATAGTGAAACTCTCCCGTGAGTTGCGATGGTGAAAACAGCAGTAGTCATCGAGGGTGGTCACCGTATAGCCACACGAGAACCAACTAGGGTGGTACCGTGTTATAGGAAACCTATGACGCCCCTTGGAATAACCATGTTATTTCAAGGGGCTTTTTATATGTGTTCATAGAGATGGATGGTCCCTATGAGCTCTTAGAAAGGATGTTTCAGATGGATACAAATCGCGTTTATTTCTTTGATACCACTCTTCGTGATGGGGAACAAACACCAGGTGTAGCTCTCCAAACTCCGGAGAAGATTGAAATTGCAAAGGGTTTAGTACGACTTGGCATAGATGTTATCGAAGCAGGCTTCCCTGCGGCTTCCCCTGGGGACTTTGACGCGGTAGCTACCATTGCACGTGAGGTAAAAGGGACTACTATTTGTGCCCTAGCTCGCTGCAATGAGAATGATGTTGTTAAGGCCATCGATGCTTTGAAATATGCGGAACGTAGTCGTTTACATGTATTTATTGCTATTTCTGAACTACATATGCAGTATAAGTTGAAGATGACTCGCCAAGATGTCTTAGATAAGGTTAAGACTATTCTTGAACTTGCTAAGGGGAAGGTTGATGAAATCGAATTCTCCGGCGAAGATGCATCTCGTGCGGACTTGGATTTTGCCTGCCAAGTATTTGGGGTCGCTATTGCTGGTGGTGCTAGCATTATCAATGTTCCTGATACAGTAGGTTATATGATGCCAGGTGAGTTCGCAGAAAAAATCCGCTATATTAAGGAACACACACCAGGCATAGAAAATGCGATTATTTCCGTTCACTGCCACGATGATTTAGGGCTTGCCAATGCCAATTCTTTAGCCGCTGTGGCAGCTGGTGCACGACAAGTAGAATGTACGGTTAATGGTCTAGGTGAACGGGCCGGTAATGTGGGGATTGAAGAAGTAGTTATGTCCCTTAAGACGCGGCATGATTACTTCCATGACTTGGATGTAGCTATTGATACTACCCAATTCACGCGCCTATCTCAATTGGTAGCGCGTTTGACTGGCGTAGCGGTACCACCTAACAAGGCTATTGTTGGGTCTAACGCCTTCGCCCATGAATCCGGTATCCACCAACATGGTATGATGAGCAATCCTGAAACCTATGAAATCATGACGCCAGAATCCGTAGGGGCTGGTAAGACCCATATCGTTCTTGGTAAACACTCCGGCCATCATGCCTTTGTAGACCATTTGGCTAGCTTGGGCTTTACCCTTGACGAAGAGAAGGCTAAGGACCTCTTTACCAAGTTTAAAGCTTTGGCGGACCGCAAAAAACAAGTTTATGATGATGATATTATCGCTCTTGTTATGGATAATATGCACCATAAAAAGGCCGTTCAGGTCCTTCGCCACCAATACAAGTCCGATGAACATGGTTATGCCTATGCGGATATCCGTCTAGAAACACCGGAAGGAATCCGGGAAGATGCAGCTGTGGGGGATGGGCCTGTAGATGCCTCCCTCAAGGCTGCAGAACGGGCTCTTGATATGGATATTGAGCTTAAGGAATTCAAGATGCGCGCCATTACAGAAGGCAAGGATGCCTTGGGAGAAGCAGTTGTGAAAATTGCCATCGGCGGTAAGGTATTCCAAGGTCGCGGGATTTCAACAGATATTGTTACATCCAGCGTGAACGCTTATGTGTCCGCGGTTAACTCTATGTACTTATCCCGTGAGTTAGAAGAGGAGAAACACTAATATGGGTATGACCA
This sequence comes from uncultured Veillonella sp., assembly GCA_934191645.1. Taxonomy (GTDB): domain Bacteria; phylum Bacillota; class Negativicutes; order Veillonellales; family Veillonellaceae; genus Veillonella. The sequence goes on from CAKPUJ010000001.1 coordinate 3,255, forward strand.
TTACTGAAAAGAATATGGCCCGCCATGCAGGCCTAGATACTGTGAAGGCAGGACAAATTATCGAGTGTAAGTTGGATGCTGTTCTCATGAATGACATCACCTTCCCACCAGCCCTTCGGGAATTCAAGAAAATCGGTAAGCCTGTCTTCGATAAAGACCGTATCTACTTGATTCCTGACCACTTCACGCCAAATAAGGATATCCAATCCGCTACGCAAGCTAAGGTTATGCGTGACTTTGTTAAAGAACAAGGGATTACCCACTACTACGAAACTGGCCGGGTAGGGATTGAGCACGTTATCATTCCAGAAAAGGGTATGATCGCCCCTGGTGAAATGATGATTGGCGCTGACTCCCATACCTGTACTTACGGGGCCCTCAATGCCTTTTCTACTGGTGTTGGCTCTACGGATGCGGGCGTGGCCATGGCTATGGGACAAACTTGGTTCAAGGTGCCAGAAACCATTAAGGTTGAATTAGTTGGTAAACCAGCCCCTTACATCACTGGTAAGGATGTAATCTTGGAACTCATCGGCCGTATCGGCGTTGATGGAGCCCGTTATATGGCCCTCGAATTCGCTGGCGATGGAGTTCAATATATGACTATGGCAGACCGCTTGACTATTTGTAATATGGCCATCGAGGCGGGCGGTAAGTGTGGGGTATTCCCTTATGATAAGGTGACAGAAGACTACCTTAAGGGCCGCGTGACACGGGCCTTTGAACCGATTGCTGCTGACGAGGATGCGGTTTATGCCCAAACCGTAACCATCGACTTAGCTGCTCTGAAACCTGTGGTGGCTTTCCCTCACTTGCCTTCCAATAAGCACTATGTAGGGGACTTTGATGAGATTAAAATCGACCAAGTCATCATCGGGTCTTGCACCAATGGTCGCTTTGAAGACTTGGAAGCGGCTGCAGAGATCTTTAAGGGCCGTAAGGTAGCGCCCTTTGTTCGCTGCATCATTATTCCTGGCTCCCAAGCTGTTTACGAAGAAGCTATGAAGGCCGGTCTCATCCAAACCTTCTTGGATGCAGAATGCGCTGTATCCACACCAACTTGTGGTCCTTGCCTAGGTGGTTATATGGGTATCATGGCCGAAGGGGAGCGGACTGTTTCCACGACTAACCGTAACTTCCGGGGCCGTATGGGTCACGTAGATTCTGAAGTATACTTAGCTAGCCCATATGTAGCAGCTGCATCGGCAGTTTTAGGTCGCATTGCTGGCCCTGAGGAGGTAAAATAATGGACTTTGAAAGCAAAAAAATCTGGCGCTACGGCGACGATGTAGATACAGACGTAATCATTCCTGCTCGTTACCTCGCTATCGCCGATTGGAATGAATTGGCTGAACATGCCATGGAAGATATCGATACTAGCTTTGCCCCTAATGTAAAAGCAGGGGATATTATGGTAGCGGGCAAGAACTTTGGATGCGGTTCTTCTCGTGAACACGCACCAGGGGTTATTAAGGCTAAGGGCGTACCTGTAGTTATCGCCCACTCCTTTGCGCGGATCTTCTTCCGCAATGCTATTAACATCGGCCTTCCTTTGGTGGAAATCGGCGATCAAGTAGACCATATCAAACCAGACCATGCTATTGGCGTAGAGTTGGAAAAGGGCTTGGTTCACAATTTGACTACAGGGGAAACCTATCAAGGTACAGCCTTGCCTCCTTTCATTCAAGAAATTGCTAAGGCCGGTGGTCTTGTAGAGTTCGCAAAACACCGCAAGTAAAGTAGAGATAGGATTTACCGAATGGTAAGATTGGTAGAGGAGATTATTATGAGCCAAGTAAAAAATATCGTATTGATTCCTGGGGATGGGATTGGTACTGAAATTTGTGATGTAGCTCGCAAGGTCTTGGATAAGGCCTTCCAAAAGGCTGGCGTCACAGCTAACTGGATTGAGAAAAAAGCAGGGGGTGCCTCCATCGATGAGTTCGGCGTTCCTTTGACAGAGGACACCATCAATGCTTGTAAGGAAGCTGATGCGGTCCTCTTGGGTGCTGTTGGCGGCCCTAAGTGGGATAACCTAGACCCTGCTATTCGTCCAGAAAAAGCCATCTTGGGCCTGCGCAAGGCCTTGGGCCTCTTCTGTAATTTGCGGCCTGTTAAAATTTACCCAGCCCTCAAGGAATATTCTCCTTTGAAGCCAGACTTGGTAGAAAATGTAGACTTTGTTATCGTCCGCGAATTGACTGGTGGCATCTACTTCGGTGAGCGGGAAGAAGCACAGGGGCAGGGCCCTGAGGAATTCGCTTGGGACAAGGAAACCTATGCCCGCTATGAAATCGAACGAATCATGGATGTGGCTATGGAAACAGCCCGTAAACGCAATAAAAAAGTGGTCTCCGTAGATAAGGCTAATGTCTTGGCTTCTAGCCGCCTGTGGCGGGCTATTGCCAAGGAAAAGGCAGAGGCTAATAAGGACATCGTTGTGGATTATTACTATGTAGATAATACGGCCCAACAATTGGTTGTTCGTCCATCCCAATTTGACGTTATCGTAACCACTAACCTCTTCGGTGATATTCTCTCCGATGAAGGGGCTGTTATCTCTGGTTCTATCGGCCTTTTACCATCGGCTTCTATGGGCACTGGTACGGCCCTCTATGAACCAATTCATGGGTCTGCACCGGATATCATGGGCCAAAACTTGGCTAACCCATTGGGGACTATTCTGTCTGCGGCTATGATGTGTCGCCATTCCTTGGATCTTCCACAAGTGGCTGATGCCATTGAAAACGCTGTAGAAGCTGTCTTGAACGACGGTTATCGGACTGGTGATATCTACCGTGAAGGCCTCAAAAAGGTGGGCACTATAGAAATGGGCCAAGCTGTTATGGATCGTTTATAAGAAGGCTTTTAAAGGGTAAGAAAAGGCGATGAAGCTGTGTGCCTCATCGCCTTTTTACTGCAAAAAAATGGGAGCCATATCATCGATACGGCTCCGTTAAAAATGATTAATCATTTTTGCTCTGTACGAGTATTCTATACTATTGGGACTTGGATGTCAATTGGTTCGGAGCTATTGGGAACCATATGTCAATTAGTTTAGATAGGAGTTTAAAAGAGCTTTTTAGGATATCATTATATGCGTAGCTTCGATCTCTAAAAAGTCTTAATTTGAGAGACTGAAGACTCTCTGATATATGCCCGTGTACGCCATTACTTGTAACGATCTCCTTGTGGGTATATAGGGTTGTTATTATTTGATACATAGCGGCTCTATATAGGTGTTTTTTACGTATGACAAGTGAGAGTCCTGCTTGGGCTAGAACTCGCTGTATTTCGGAGTTTGGCTTACGGTTTAGAGGGGTTTGAATATTATTAATGATACAGTTATTGTGGGCACAAGCATTTCGTAGGTCTTTTACTACCCGCATTAAGTACAGTCGCCGTTCTAGTTCTTTATTTCCTTTTACCTTGGCACAATATTCGTAGAAATGGAGGAATTGGCCAAATGATATGATTTCGATAAAGACCCAAACAGGACAATGTATGAGGTTACTATTAATATACTTCGCATATAAGTCGCCACAATAGAGGCTAGTGCTGTTTCTTTTTAGGTCATTAAGTAGAATATTCTTACTGTCACTATTGAGTTGCTGTATATATGAATCAACGATAGCAGTTCCTATTGATTCGCTTTTTTGAAGAATTTTTAACAGATGTACTTTAGAGAAATGTTCAATACTTATTGCCATTTCTAAAAGAATGGCGCGTAACCGACTATCTATAATTGCTAAATCTACTAAGTCTGCAAAATCAAGATGAATATACTTATGATTTGTATCTTTAGAATAGTTTTTCCTAAATGCTCTTAATTTAAAATAATTATTGTTTTCTTCAAGGTACTTTGTTGCTTTGCTTTTACTATAATCATTAAATTGAATACCTTTAGAAGCACAATGATTAACTTGCTCTTTGGCGGTTAGAAAGTAATCATTAGACATAATGCTATGTCATCCTTTTCTTAACTAGGTAAAATCAGAAGATTTCGTTAATTATTTTTGTAATTTTCGTAAGCCTTTTGGAAAATTGGTGTAGGAACTCCTAATTCTTTCCCCTTTTTCACCACATAGCCCACCATGAGGTCGAGTTCTGTATCTTGAGGTTTTTTGCCAGATGCTAAATCCCGGTAGAGGGAGGTAATAGTATCGTCCGGACTCGTTAGGAATTTATCCTTAATGGTTTCAATATAGGATTGGTGCATGATGACACCTGCTTCAGCAGCCACTTCATGGATCTCGCGGTAGGCTCCACCCACGATTGCCTGGTAGTTAGGTTGGCTCTTAACATAGCCTGTATTGCCCTTGTAGTAGCAGAGAATAGCAGACATAGTGCCGGTGATGGCCAGTTTTTTCCAGGAGGCTAATTCAATATCTTGAGTCACTTCCGTTTCTAGGCCTGCCTCTGTGAGCATATGGGCAATGGCTTGGAAAGATTCAGGATTTTGTCCTCCTTGAAGGCCAAAGCGGATATCGCAAGGGCCACCATCTTGGACTATATGGCCAGGTCCTTCTACATGGCTAAAGGTGCGGATGATACCGTCTGCTAGGATACAAGGAGGCAGGTGGTCCTTGAGTTGGTCCGATACGAGGACCCCGTTGAGGAGAGGGATGACTATGGTCTTAGGACCCACCATAGGAGCTAGGTCTTGGCAGACCTCTTTTAGGTGGTCCCCCTTAGTGCAGAGGAAGACTAGGTCTACTTGGCCAATGGCTTGTGGGTCATGAGAAACTACTTTAGGCTTTACAAGTATGTTGCCTAGTTTGGCAGAATCTAACCGAAGACCCTTGTGGGCAATGGCTTCCTCTGTAGCACCGCGAGCGTAGAAGTAGATATCATCATAATGGTTAGCTAAGGCGCCACCAACTAGGCCGCCGATACCGCCGATGCCGAAGATTAAGACTTTCATAGGATTATTCTCCTTATCCATTAGGCCAGTGGCCTTATAGCTTGTAGTGTATGGCACATAGCCATGTTTATATCATCTATGTTCAGTATAGCAAAGACCTATAGTTTTTCATATGTAAAGAGAAATGTATACATAGGACTTAGCTGTGTTAAAATTAATAATTATTGTGTTTTGTAAAGGAATGACTATGGTAACAAGATCTCAATTATTGAAAATGCTAGTAGTCATCGCCTTCGGTGCCATTCTCTGGTTTTTGCCTCATACGGAGGCCATTAACCCGCAGGGTTGGCACCTCTTGGCGGTATTCGCAGCGACAATCTTATCATTTATCCTTCGCCCTTGGCCTATCGGTGTTATGGCCTTCTTCGGTATTGCCTTTGCCGTTGGGACTCATACCATCGAGATGAAAGAGGCCCTAGGTGGCTATACGGATGCCAATGTATGGCTGATTGTGTCTGCAGTCTTCTTCTCTCGAGGCCTCATCAATTCAGGTTTGGGCAAGCGGATTGCCTACACCCTTATCAAGTACTTTGGGACCAGCTCCCTCAAGTTGGCCTATGCCTTAGCTATGACAGACCTCATCATATCGCCGGCGACGCCATCTAATACGGCTCGGGGTGGTGGCATCATCTATCCAATCGTTCAGAATATTTCCCTTTGTTTTGGTTCTCGCCCTGGGGAAACAGCTCGCAAGATTGGGGCCTACCTCATGACCACAGCCCACACGGTTAATACCTGTACGGTAACGGTCTTCTTGACGGCCTGCTCCGGCAATCTCCTCATCACTTCCTTGGGGGCCAAGCTTTTTGGGTACGAAGTGACCTGGATGGGGTGGCTCATGGCTGGGGCCTTGCCTGGTCTCGTGTCCATGTTGGTCATGCCTTACTATATTTACAAGATCTACCCTCCAGAGATTAAGGAAACCCCAGAGGCCCGGGCTATGGCTGAGCGTGAACTAGAGGCCTTGGGGCCTATTACCAAGATAGAAAAGTATGTGGCCGCTATCTTCGTAGGCTGTATTATCCTCTGGTCTACCACGACTTTGACCCACCTACACCCAACAGTTATCGCCATCTTCGGGGTTTTGGCATGCATTGTTACTGGTTGCTTGTCCTGGGATGATATCCTCAATGAAAAGCAAGGTTGGGACATCCTCATCTGGATGGGGACCTTGGTTTGTATGGCCGGCCTCTTGGGTAAGTTTGGCGTGGTGAAAGCCTTCGCCGATTTCGTAAAGCTCCACTTGGAAGGCATGGACTGGCGCTATGCGGCGGTTATCATCTCCGCAGTATTCGTCTATTCTCAATACTTCTTCGCCTCCGGTACGGCCCGCATTACGGCCCTCTTCTCAGCCTTGGCTTCTATCATGGTAGCCTTAGGGGCGCCGATCTATTATGTCATCATGATGTTCGGTCTCATGAACTCTCCTGGTTGTACCTTGACACATTATTCTTCAGGGGTAACGCCAATCTTCTTCGGGTCCGGCTATGTGCCACAGGGGACCTGGTGGCGGGTGGGCTTCCTCATCTCCGTCGTCTCTTACATCATTCACTTTGGTTTAGGGTCTTTGGGAATTTGGGCCTTCGGCCTAATTTAATACTCGACAGTCTCTCTGCTTTGAAGGTTCCTTCTAATATATTAGATTGTGAAACCTTCTCTTGGGTGGAGAGGCTTTTTTATGCTCTACAAGAGGTGGGTCTAACTCTGTCCCACCTGGGCCAGAAAAAGATAAAAAAGATTGTGCACTGCCTATCCTTGTAGACTCGATTAGAGGGGCGTATGATGACCTTGTAATTGTTTTGTCTTGGGAGGTGAAGGTATGACACAAGACTTACATATGAATATGTCCTACATGATTGATTTGCACAAACTCTTGCTAGACTGGCGCCATTGTATGGGGTTATCCCAGGGGGAAATAGCCCGGCGGACCCAGCTAGACCAGTCCTACATATCCATGATTGAGCGAGGCGTGGTGGATATACGCCTATCGACCTTGGAACGGATTTTAGAGGGCTTTCAGTTGGAGGCTGTGGAATTTCTTCAGGGACCTCAAGACAATACGGAGAAAGAGTCCTCTTCAGATGAAGAGGACTAAGTTCTATCTAGAAAAATTATTGATTGCATTAGAAGTTACTTCCATGAGTGAATCGTTTACAAAGCCTGTATATTTGGTATAATCATAGCTAGAGTAAGACGATTTTCCGTCAATTAATAAGGAGGCTTTAATCGTGGACTTGATTCAACAATTAAAAGACAAAGTAAAAGGCGCTAATAAACGCATTGCATTACCAGAAGCAACAGATGCTCGCGTGCTCCAAGCGGCTGTCCAAATTACTAAAGAAGGTTTCGCTGTACCAGTATTGGTTGGCGACGAAGCAGCTATCAAAGCTGCCGCTGCTAAAGAAGGCGTAAACATCGACGGCATCGAAATCATCAGCCCTGAAAACTTCGATCGTTTCCAAGAAGGCGTTGATACATTCGTTGAATTGCGTGCTAAAAAAGGGATGACACCTGAAAAAGCAACACAAACCTTGCATAACGACCTCTTCCTCGGTGCTATGCTCGTTCGTTTGGGCGTATGTGATGGTATGGTAGCGGGTTCTGCTTCCCCAACTGCTAGCGTACTCCGCGCTGCATTGCAAATCATCGGCACTAAAAAAGGTTCCAAAACCGTTTCCGCATGCTTCTTCATGTTCACTAAAACTCCTCAATATGGCGATGATGGGGTGATGGTATTCGCTGACTGTGGCGTTATTCCTAACCCAACTTCCGAACAATTGTCCGATATCGCTGTATCTTCCGTAGATAAAGCTCGCAAGGTCTTGGGCTATACTGATCCTCGCGTTGCCTTCTTGTCCTTCTCTACAAAAGGGTCTGCTTCTTCTCCAGAAGTTGATAAAGTTATCGAAGCTGTTAACATCACTAAAGAACGCGGTGTTGACTTCGAATTCGATGGCGAAATGCAATTGGACGCTGCTATCGAACCAGTTGTAGCTGCTAAAAAAGCACCAGATTCCAAGGTTGCTGGTAAAGCAAACGTGGTTATCTTCCCTGACTTGGGCGCTGCTAACATCGGTTATAAATTGGTACAACGCTTCGGCGGTGCTACTGCCTTGGGCCCATTGATTCAAGGTTTGGCTGCTCCTGTTCACGACTTGTCTCGCGGTTGCTCCGCACAAGATATCGTTGATATTGCTGCTATCGCAGCAGTAGAAGCATTGGATGCTTAATTTCATAAGCTTCTTCCAAAAGATTCTATAAAAGACGAGCCTTAGGGCTCGTCTTTTTTGCTATAATAGAATAATGATAGCTTTTCTTATTATCTATGGGGAAGAATTATGAAACTGTATTTTCTACACCATTCTGGCTTTATGCTAGACGATGGCTGCCGTTGCTATATATTTGATTACTACAAAGACCCTAAAGGATTAGTTAAGGGAGCCTTTGATCAGGGGCGAGAACTCTGGTTCTTTGTCTCCCATGTCCACTTTGATCACTATAATGAAGTCATTAAGGAATTTAGTTCCCCTAAGACCCGCTACATAGTTCATGAGGATGTACATATGGGTAGTGGTTTTACAGTGACTAGTATGGCTCCAGGAGACAAGGTAGTTTTGCCGGGCCTTGTGGGAGTGGATGACCCTGAGGTATCCATTGAGATGTTCGGGTCTACGGACTGTGGTGGATCTTTCCTAGTTCGAGTATCTGGAAAGACCATCTTCCACGCGGGCGACCTCAACTGGTGGCACTGGTTAGGGGATAGTCCTGATAATCTCAAGGAGGCCAAGGCCTTGGCCTGGACTGAGTTGGGTAAGCTCCAGGGCTTACAGGTTGATTATGCCATGTTCCCAGTGGACAACCGACTGGAGGAGGCCATGGAGTGGGGGCTTATTGAATTCCTCCGCCGGGTGACCGTGACTGGTCTTTTGGTTCCCATGCACCTCAACGGACCCGCTTGGCAACCGTCTACCTATTATGGTGCTTTATTTGGGCAGGTGCCCCTTTGGAATGTATCCTTGGATGGAGATAGTATATGCGTCGACCAATAGCCAATATTATATTGGGCCTAGCTGCCTTGGTGACCCTCATAGCCTATCCTTGGCGGCAGGATCTCTGGGGGGGCCTCCTCTTCCATATTGGTGGAGCAGCTACCATAGGTGGCCTGGCTGACTGGTATGCGGTGACGGCGCTCTTTAAGAAGCCTTTGGGGATTTCCTTTAAGACTGAGCTCATACCTCGCAACCGCCAACGCTTAGTGGATATGGCTCAAACCATGTTAACGGAGGAACTCTTACGGGTCTCCCACATGTATCAAATCATTAAGAAGGAACATATCTTGGTCCGCCTTCTAGGTTTTTTCTTATCCCCTAGTGGCAAGGATCAAATTCGTCAAACCTGCTTAAACTTGGGTAAAGACCTTCTACCAGGTTTAGATTGGTCTCCTATCAGTCGTGAGGCCCATATTTTGGCCAAAGAGGCTGTGGGATCCTGGCGGATTACCCCTCTTTTAGCCCAATTTGGACGGGCTCTCTTGGAACCTAGAACCCTAGGCATTCTATGGCTTCACTTTAACCGAGTCTGCCAAAAGGTAATCGTCTCTAATGCGATACGACCGTATTTGATCCGCATTGTAGAGGCTATTCTCAACCGTTATAGTGGGGTCTCCTTCGCTCGAGGCTTTCTCTTGGCTTTTTCCGAGTCCCTATCACCGGACAAGTTGGTTAGCCTCTTTCAATCTAAGGCCTTGGATTACTTACAGGCCAACGAATCTCTAAATTCACCGCTAGGCTCTTATTTCACTAAGCAAGTGGCCAAGGTGGTAGATAATTTCGAGTCCAACCAACAGTGGCAGGATTTCATTGAAGACCACAAAAATAAGTACCTCCGCACCTCTATTGATCGTTGGATAGAGGGCCTAGCTAAGGGGGGGCCAGAGGCCTTTGAAAGTCTCTTGGACCAAGCTCTAGTCTATGGACATAAGTGGGGGGAAAAGCTCCTAGATGACAAGGAAGGGCAGGTCCCTGTAGAGCGCTTCCTCCTCTTCCGCTTGGTGCCAGCCCTTCAAAAGATTCATACCTATATTGGCCATATGGTGGGGCAGGAATTGGAATCCTATTCCGGTCAAGACATGGCCCATATGGTTAAGTCTCGTCTCTACTACGATTTACAAATGGTTCGGGTCAATGGGTCCGTGGTGGGCGCCTTCCTAGGTGGCCTTATCTACGGCCTGACCCTCTTAGTTAAGGGGGTGATGTAGATGGCTAAGTATAGTCTTATGCATCGGCGGGCTAACTACCTCTTCGCCGGTTCTGCTATCCTCTTTGCCTTGGTTTGGATAGGCCAGTTTTACCTATCTGGACCCTGGTACGATGCCCTCTACTGGGTGTCTCAATCAGCTCTTATCGGGTCTGTAGCGGATTGGTTTGCCGTATCAGCCCTCTTTAGAAAGCCCTTGGGGATTCCCTTCCATACGGCCCTCATTCCCCGCAATCGGGACCGCTTTATTCGGGGGACGATTAATCTAGTGGAAACTAAGCTCCTCACCAAAGACCGTTGCCAGACAATTATGGACAAGATTTCCTTTGTAGACCTCTTAGATAGATACCTTAGTTCTAAATCCGGCCAGCGGTCTTTGGCTATCGTTATCGATCAAGGCTTACGGGCCTTTTGGGAATCGCGTAGCCAGGAATCTTGGGCCCACTTAGGTTCTGATAAGGTCAAGAGTTTCTTGCGGGACCAATCTCTCTTGCCTGTCTTGCAACATACCCTCCTAGACTTGTGCGAACATAACCGCTATGAGTCCATGGTGGTAGAAATTATCGAAGCTGTACAGGCCCGCTTGCGGGAACCCGCTCTCCTCTATTGGTTAGCCGCCTTCCTAGAAGAGGAGACGCAAAAGAAAAAGAAGAATTTCTTGTCGGACTTCCTCATTTCCTTCTCGGAAGCGTCGGATGTTATCAATTATGAAGACATGGCTGCCTCTATTCTAGTAGAGGCTCATAGGACCTTGGATGCCTGGAAGGAACCTAATAATCCTGAACGCATTGCTTGGCTTCGCCAATGGGTTGGCCCGGTTAAGGGCATGGCCCCTGATTCAGAGGTGGCCCAATCCTTGAATGGAGCTTGGCGGTCTTGGGTAGAGGGGCTAGATTGGGCAGGCCTCTTGGAAATCCATGTCCTACCTTACCTAGATGCTCTTCTAGGCAAGGGGAATCAAGAAGGGGCTTCATCCTTGGCCCGCCTCTTGAGTGAGAGCCTTATCAAGATTTGGGCTAAGCACCGGGACCAAGAGGACTTCCGGATTAGCTTAGAAGCCAACTTGCACGGCCTTGCTGGTCAAATTCTGGACCAGGCCTATGGCCTCTTGGGTGTTATCATACGCCATGTTTTAGAAGGCTTAACAGGACAAAAATTTGTTGATTTTATCGAATCCAAGGTGGAGGATGACCTGGCCTGGATTCGTATTAATGGCGCCCTAGTGGGCGGCTTGGGCGGCTTTCTCTTGTGGGGCCTTCTCAGCCTAGTAGATTGGATGGTAGCGTAAATGATTTCTCTCTATCCTAGCCTTTATGATACCTTCGCCTGTAAGGCGGACTCTTGTAAGAAGACCTGCTGTCAACGGTGGGAGATTGATATCGATCTAGAGACACTAGCGGTTTATAAGAAGGAAGAAGGACCCTTAGGGGACGAACTCCGGCAATGGATCGAGGAAGGCCCAGAGGGGGCTCATTTTTCCTTTGAAGCTTCTGGCTACTGCCATTTCCTCCGAGAAGATGGTCTTTGCCGTCTGGTCTTGGCCAAGGGAGAAGACTACCTCTGTCAAATTTGTCATGCTCATCCTCGATTTTATGCCTACTTAGGTGATGTGGAACTCTGTGGGGTAGGCTTGGCCTGTGAGGCTTCCGTAGAAGGGCTTTTAGCTGATCGACGCTTAGGCCATGATTGGGAATGGATTCCTTGGGAGGATGACCAACTTCATCTGCGGGAGGTCCTTGATCAAGAAAGTATAGACCTACTAGCGGCTGATGGCTTGGATACAAGTCCTCGCCAGGACTTGGGCTTAGGGGATATCCTCTTAGACTTAGGTTTGGTGGGCCCAGAGACCCATTCGGATCCCTATGGGGCGGGCCTTAATTTTCAGCTAGACCTTGACTTAAATAGGGTCCAAAGAGCCTTGACCATCATGGGAGCGACAGACCCCATTGATCAAGCCTGGACGAAGAGCTTGGAGACGATAGGGCAGACTTTGGATGTTCTGCTTGAACAGTTAGAAAGGGCCCAAGGAGACCAGCCTCTTCTCCGGCGGCACCTGAATCGTTTCTACCAATACATCATGTATCGGCAGTTGCCTTACTTAGAGGAGCTCGCTTGGGCTGACTTAGTGGCCTATGGCCAGCTTAATACACTCTTTGTAGCCCTCTTGGGTTGCCACTATGGGGACCTAGCTAAGGCTATGGTGGATTGGTCGGAACAAATTGAATATGATACGGATAATGTAGACCGTATTTTTATGGCCTTGAACCAGCTCTAAGGAGCTGGTTTTTTATGGTCTAGGATTGTTAATCCTGTTTTTTGAGAAGGGGGAAATTATTGTGCTAGGGCCTCACTCTTTTTTTCTTGGATAGGTTATAATAAAAGGTAGACTTGTATTCGTGAGGAGGAAATATGCAACCATTTAAATTCTTGCAATGCGGTGACCTCCACCTGGGGGCGCCCTTTTATTATGTAGATTGCCCTGGCAAAATTGTTCCTAAGGCTGTGGCCCAGGCGACCTACCAAGCCCTAGATAAAATTGTAGATTTAGCCCTCCTACAAGGGGTGAATTTTGTCCTTATCACCGGTGATATTTATAATTCTGAGGACCATAATTTAGAAGCCCAAATCCGCTTTGTCCGCGCTATGGAGCGTCTAGAAACAGCTGGCATCGATGTCTTTATGGTACAGGGGAACCATGATCCCGCTGAAAGCTGGCGGGCCCAGGTACCCCTTCCTGATAATGTCCATGTCTTTAATTATGAGCCAGAGGGTGGTTTTTTTGCAGACCGTTTTCCCCTCATGGTAGAGGGCCAGGAAATCGGTGGTATCTACGGCCTATCTATAGGTCATGGCAATGAGTCGGATAATTTGTCCCAGTATTATACGCCTGCTGATAGCGATCAGTTCTCCTTGGCTCTTTTACACGGGACTGTGGGATCTAGTCAAGAGGGGGTTGTAACGGGACCTTGCAGCCTAGAAGGCCTTATTGAACGGGGAATGGATTATTGGGCCCTAGGCCATATTCATAAGCGGGAGATCCTTCATGAGGCGCCCTATGTGGTGTATGCTGGCAATAGCCAGGGCCTTCACAAGAAGGAGACCGGGCCAAAGGGCTGCTATGTCGTAGAGGTCGCCGCTAATGGCCAGTGCACCCCTGTTTTTTACGAGACTAATGCACTCCGTTTTGAAAGCGTTAAGATTAACCTCCAAGGTTTGACCAAAGAGGGCGATATCGTAGAGATGATTCGTCATAAGCGAGAAATCCTCCGCCAACAGGTGTCGGTACCAGTTCTCTTGCAAGTGGTTTTGGAAGGTCCTACCGACCTTCATGCCCTCTGTGGTCGAGCTGAAGCCCGTCAAGTATGGTTGCAAGAAGCTCAGGAGGATGAAAAGATGCGCCAGCACTTTATCATGCCTTTTGTTATTGAAGACCGGACCCGACCTATGGTGGACTTGGCTTCGCGTCGGGGCTTGGGGGACATGGTGGCCGATTATTTAGCCGCCTATGACCGGACGGCCCATGATAGCCAATCTTTACGGGCTATCGTGGAAGAGCGGCCTGAGTTTAAGCGCCTGGGCCTCTATGGGCAATGGTTGACAGATGACCTTTTGGCTAGAGCCTGGGAGCGGGCTGAGTCGGAAGGGGCTAGTAAGTTATTGGGGGACGACGATGAACATTAAAAGCTTACATATTGAGCAATTCGGTCCCTACACTGACTGGACCTTCCAGGCAGGCGCCAAGGGGACACAGTTTATTTATGGTCCTAATGAGAGTGGCAAGACTACGCTCTTGGAGGCTATCCGCCTCATGCTCTTAGGGGGTAAGCATCGCAAGTATGAAGATATTGCGGCCTCTATGACCCTGGAGCGAAATGGAGAAGACTTTTACCTAGGCCGGCATAAGAAGAAACTGGACTTTCACCCCCTTGAGGGAGAGTCGATTAAGACGGAGCCATCAAAATTGTGGTGGCATGGCTTAGATAAGAAGACCTATAATCGGATTTTTGCGATTACCTTAGATGACCTGCAGGGGCTAGATATTCTTAAGGAAGTGGATGTACGGACCCGTTTCTTTGGTGCTGAAGGCGGGGAAGCCATTTCTGAGGCAGTTAAAGATTTGGATAAGTCCAGTCAGGAACTCCTGGTGGGATCGGCTAATGGCAAGCGCAAGATTAACGTCATCTTGGACCAATTAGAGGATAATCGCAAACGTTTGGCTGAACTGTCCCGTCAAGAGAGCGCCTATGTGGAGCTGGGACATGAATTAGACCAGCTCGATCAACAAGAAGCAGAACTCAATGAACGGTTGGCGGACCGTCGAGATTACCATACGGGTATCGATATGGCCCTGCGGGCTTGGGATACGTATCGCCGGGCTGAAGAGGCCCGCCGTCACATGGATTCCCTCAAGGATGGGGAACCGGTAGACGGTGACTATTTTACTAAGTTAGAAGAGGAAATCGATAATGCCCGCGACCAAATGCGGATGTGGAAGGGCCGTGAGGAGGCCCTAGTTCCAGATAACTTTGATCCAAAGAGCCCCTTGGGCGTCTATGAATCCGACATTGAGCGACTCTATTCTAAGGTGGGTCAGTGGGACCAATGGGTGCAGGAATATGAACAAGGTGAGGCTTATATAGCTAATGTTAAGTCTCAGTTGGATAACTTCCGCACTCACTGCTCTACCTGGCGGGGAGACCAAGAGTGGGCGACCCACATTGATTGGCAACAAGGCGAAGTCCTGGCTCGCCAAGTGGCCCTGGCCCGTCAACAGTATGAAGAGGCCCGGGTTCAGCAAGCAGTTTTCCCAGGGGGGGACCCACTGGGGGCTGCAGGTTTAGATTCACTAGCGACTGCTTCTTCTAGTGCCGCTTTTAACCTGGGGTCTGATCAAGACTCGGAAGGGGAGTCTATTCAACATAGACCCATTAAAGAACTCAAGGGAGAGCGGAAAGAAGTTATACAGGCCTTGCAAGATGTCAAGTATGACTCCTCCCATGAACTCTATGCCGGCTTGGGCCTGGGTGGTTTAGTCCTATCGGCTATCATGGTGGCCCTAGGCCTCATGATCGTCCTTCTGCCGCTAACTATTGTCGGAGCCATCCTGGCAGCTATCGCCTTGGGTATCTTGGTCTTTGGCCTACTCAAGAAAAAAAGGCGGAGCCACAAGTTGGCTTCCTTATCTAGCCAAATTGACCAGTATGATGCCTTAATTGAAGCGGCACAAGCAGCCAAGGAGGCGGAAAAGGAAGCGGCTAAGGCAGCTCCTAAAATCGCCCTAGAGGTCTTGCAAAAGGCCTTGGAAGACGCTTTACAGGCATGGCGGGCTTGGCTCCCTCAAGGGGCGGTAGAATCCACTGATGAAACTGGTCTCTTCCTTCTCCGTGATGAGTACACTAAGTACTTTGATCAACTCCGTACCTATGAGGACCAGGTTCAGCAACTCAAGAATTATGGGGAAAAGATCAAGGATATGGAAGCCGTTGTGGCCAACCTTTGGAAGCATATTGGCTATGATGGGGAGACCACACCGGTAGCCCTCAAAAAGGTTTATGCTATGCTTCGCAATTTCCAACAAAATCGTATTCGTTGGGAACAGAAGGAGAGTCAACGTAATTCCTATCACAAGGAATACACTAAGTATGCCCGTTTAGAACAGGACCTACTGTTTAAACAAGGTGAATTCTTGACCCGCCATGGTATGAAGACGGCTATGGAATTCCGACAAAAGCTCTTAGACCAAGAGCAGTATAAGCAATGGGAAAAGATTTATGACCAATCCATGGACCACCTTCGCCTCTTGGCACCAGAAGGGGAGACAGAGGGCCTCTTTATCCGTCGGCTACATGGGCAGAAGAAGGTAGACCTCCAGGCCGCCTTGGATCGGTCTGGTCGAGATTTGGTCGACTTAGAAGGTCAGTTGGCTGAACTCTACGAACGACGGGGCCAGATAACGGAATCTATGCGGATTCTGGTGGATGACCAAGCCCTCCAAGAAGCCTTGCAGGAAAAAGCTAACCTAGAAGGTCTCCTAGAAGAAGCCTTAGAAGAATGGGCGACCCAAGTCTTTATTGCCCATTGTATGGAAGGGGCCCAAGGTCGTTATGAACAACACAAGCAGCCGCAAATGTTGGCTAAGGCTTCTGACTATGTTAATCGCCTCACAGGAGGTAAGTATACCCTCCACATGAGCCAAGAAGGGGATGTCTTCGCTGTCGACCAAAAGGGTCGCCGGCTAGAAAGCCAACATTGGTCTTCTGGTATGGGTGACCAGGTATATTTAGCCCTCCGATTGGCTTTGGCAGAACTCTTTAGCCAGTCTGTAGAACCACTGCCTATCATCTTAGATGATATCTTGGTTCGCTTTGATGTTGACCGGCAGCGGCAGGCCTTGGCAGTCTTAGCTGAATTGGGAGCTAAACAACAGGTTATTATCCTTTCCTGCCAACAGGATCTCTTGCATATGGCGCAAGGTATGGAAGGTATCGATTGCTTCCAATTGACTAAGAAGGAGGCTCTGGCCCTTTAATTAGTTTACTGGACTCACTCTTAGTTACCCATAGCCCTTGGTAGAGAAGCTGAGGCTGAAAAATTTTATAAGAATTGGCTTGACTGTAATAAATACTATAAGCTAAAGCCCCTAATTGTGGTACAATATAAGCGACTACAGTTAGGGAGAAGCGATCTCCCAGGAGGTCGCTTTTTTGTTACTTAGAACCTTTGGGAGGTAGGGTGTGAATAGAACTTATTTAGACATGATTCAGGGTCAAGAGCCTGCTTATACCCCTGTTTGGTTTATGCGCCAGGCGGGGCGTAGTCAGCCTAAGTACCGGGAAATTAAGAAGACCCACTCCCTCTTTGATATCACCCGCGAGCCGGAGTTGTGTGCCTATGTGACAAACTTGCCGGTGGAGGAATACGGCCTTGATGCGGCTATCCTCTACAAGGACATCATGAGCCCTATGGCGGCTATCGGTGTGGAGGTAAAGTTGGTGCCTGGTAAGGGGCCTGTCTTTGAACGGCCCATTCAAAGGGCAGCTGATCTGGACCAAATTGGGACCTTTGATGGTTCCAAGGTCTCCTATATAGCAGATACCATCAAACTTTTGACATCTAAGGTCTTAGATGTGCCTTTGATCGGCTTCTGTGGAGGTCCTTTTACCATTGCTTCCTATTTGGTAGAGGGGGGGCCTACTAAGTCCTATAACAAGACACGGGGCCTTATGGTCAGCCAAGCAGACCTCTGGGATGATCTCATGAACCGCTTGGCGGATATGTCTATTGACTACCTATCCATGCAGGTTGAGGCCGGGGCTAATGCTCTTCAAATCTTTGATTCCTGGATTGGCGCGGTGTCAGCTGAACAGTACCATGCCCACATTTTCTCCCATATGGATAAGATCATTTCCACCATGAAAGCCAAATACCCTCATATCCCATTGGCTATGAATGGGGTAGGTAATGCTCATTTGGTAGAAGAATGGGGTCAGTTGCCGATTGATGTATTGGCCTTGGATTGGCGGTGTCCGATTGACCGTTTGGGGCAATTGGGGATTGATAAGGTGGTACAAGGTAATTTGGATCCAGCCTTCCTCTATGCGCCTACTCATGTCTTGGATAAGGAGCTAGATGCCATCATTGAGGCGGGCCTTCGCCATGGTCGTCATGTATTTAACTTGGGCCATGGGGTATTCCCAGAAGCGGACCCAGCCAAGCTCAAGTACATTACTGAGTATGTACATGAGAAGTCCAGAGCTTTGCGGGCTAAGTAATAAGCAATACCTTATAAGTTGTATTAGATTGGATGGGAAGGAGTCCCATGACAGATAAAAATAAGACCATGGGTCTCTTGTACCTATCCTATGGGACCCCGCGGTCTGAAGAGGAGATTATTCCTTACTTAACTAGTATTCGTGGTCGTCAACCTAGCCAACCGGAGCTTTCCTCCCTCAAGAGGCGCTATGACATCATAGGTTCTTTTGAAGGGGGCTTCTCCCCCCTCAATGAGGCTACCCACAAGCAGGGTCAGGCCTTAGAGACATATCTCAATGCTAGGGGTGGTAATTACCGCCTCTATGAAGGTTATAAGCACCTGAATCCCTCTATTGAGGAGGCTGTGGAAGCCATGCATAGGGATGGCATTGAAGAGGCGGTCCTAGTGGCTGCATCTCCCTTCTATTCTGCCTTGGGCACGGCTGACTATGGCCGGCGGGCCAAGGCGGTGGCTGATCGCTATGGAATGACCATCTACCGGGTGGATGCTTGGTGGAACAACCTGGCCTTTATCACCTGTTGGCAAGAGTCTATTAAGGCCCTAGGAGCTCCAGGGGATGCTTATTATATTTTTTCGGCCCACTCTTTGCCTCAAGACATTGTAGCTATGGGTGATCCTTATGTAGAGGACATTGGGAGGGCTACTAAGCAGATAGCTCAAGGCTTAGGTTTGGATCATTATTGTCAGGCTTGGCAGTCGGCGCCACCGCGAGGGCGTTGGATGGAACCTAAGGTTGATCAGGTCATCCAGAAGGCCTTGGACCAGGGATATAAACATATCGTTATTATTCCCCTAGGTTTTATTACAGAGCATTTAGAGGTTCTGTATGATGATGATGTGGTCTATAGGGAGCAAATTGAGGCTGGTGGAGCTCACTATTACCGCCCTAGTATGCCTAATGATAGTGCATTGTTGATTGAATCCATGGCAAGTGCCGTGGCGTGTGTAAAAGGATAAGAGTATGAAACGCGTAGCAGTTATTGGCGGGGGCCTGACGGGCCTAGCTGCCGCTTACTATTTAGGACAAGCTAAACCAGAGTGGACCATTGACCTCTACGAAGCCCATTCTAACTTGGGTGGCAAGATTCAAACCAAGCGCATGGATGGATTTGTGGTTGAGTTGGGGCCTGATTCCTACCTAGCCCGTAAGTCTGAAATGACAGATTTGATTTGTGACCTAGGTCTCGCAGATCAATTGGTGGCCAATGCCACAGGCCAGGCTTATGTGTATACGGAAGGTAAAATCCATCCTATCCCTGGCGGGGCTATCATGGGGATTCCTAGCAAGATGGGTCCTTTCATTACCTCTAGTCTCATTTCGTGGCCCGGCAAATTACGGGCAGGCCTAGATATTTTTAAGGGCCCTGTAAAACTCGATAAAGATGGGGATATCTCCATCGGTCACTTCTTCCTCCATCACTTGGGACAAGAGATGATGGACAAGCTCATCGAGCCCCTCTTGTCGGGGATTTATGGGGGTGATATCTACAAAATCTCCATCCAATCTACCTTCCCTCACTTTATCCAAGTTGAGCAGAAGTATGGCAACATGGTGAAGGGTATGATTAATTCTGCTAAGGCCCATAAGAAGGCGGGTGTAGAGAATGTAACCAAGCAAACGCAAGGGGTAGAAGGGGATGCGGAACCAGCACCTCCAGTTAAGCAAGATGCGCCTCGCCAAGCAGCGCCTAAGCTCAAGGGCGGCCTTTTCCGTCAATTGAAAGATGGCCTTTATGCAGTGGTAGAAGCGATAGAAGCGCAAATGCCATCCAATGTAACTATCCATAAGTCTTCCCCTGTAGAAGCATTGGTTTATAATAAGGATAGCGATACCTATCATATGACTGTTAAGGGGCAAGTGTGTGAAGCTGATGATGTCATCATAGCAACACCGCCCGCTTCTTACCGGACTTGGTTCGAAGGGGATAGAGCTATGGAACCGCTTTATACTATGGACCAAACGTCTTGTGCCATCGCTATCATGGCCTTTGAAAAGGATTCTTTTGATGCCAACCTCTTGGGCTCTGGCCTTCTGGTGACCCGTAAGACAGATACGCCGGTAACGGCTTGCACAAACCTTAGTCAAAAGTGGCCGCAAACTACGCCAGAGGATAAGATTGTCCTCCGGGTCTTCTTAGGTAAACCTGGTAACCATGCTGTGGAAGAGCATGATGATGAGGGCCTTAAAGCGCTGGCTGTAGAGGAAATCCATAAGCTACTAGGCTTTACAGCAAAGCCTTCCTGGGTGGAAATTAACCGCCTAGTTCACTGTATGCCACAGTACTATGTAGGCCATAAGGTGGCCATCGATAAGGTACGCCAATATATTCACGATACTTACCCTCGCTTCTATACCATTGGTACGCCATTTGACGGCATTGGCATTCCAGACGGGGTAAAACAAGCAAAAGAGTTAGTAGAACAACTCAAGAAAGAGGCTTAATATGACAGATCAAATGAAAGCACAACATCCACACGCAGGTCACCCAGGTGCTGGCCATCCAGGCGCTGCACCAAAAGGGCAACCAGGAGCACCTGGTTATGATGCGGAAGGTAACCGCCTAGGAAAAGCTGTGCAAACAGCGGAAGGTTGGCACTCTCTCCATACGGTATACCGTATCGATTTCTACTTGTGGAATCAATTTGATGACCAAGAAAAAAGAGAGGCCCTTGATGAACTCAAAGCCTTCGTCGCTAAATTAGAAGAAGGCCACCAAGCTAATACTTCTTCCTATGCCTTTTATGATGTAGTAGGTCATAAGGGTGACCTCATGTTCTGGTTCCTCCGTCCATCCCTGGAAGAACTTAACGATGTAGAGCTAGAATTCCGTAAGCTTAAGATTGCTAGTGTTCTAGAAAACACCTATTCCTTCACATCTGTAACGGAGTTGTCTATGTATCTCACATCCAAGATGGAAGGTCCAGAAGTTAAGCAAAAGCTTTACCCTCATGTGCCACGCAATAAGTACATGTGCTTCTACCCTATGAGTAAGTCCCGTAATTTAGAGGATAATTGGTATATGCTACCAGCCCGCGAACGGGGCATGCTCATGAAGTCTCATGGGGAATTGGGTAAGACCTACTTATCCGTTATGAGTGAGTTTACTACCGGTGCTTGTGGCCTAGATGTACATGAATGGGGTATCACCCTATTGGGCGATGACGATATTCAATTCAAGAAAATCGTCTATGATATGCGTTTTGAAGAAGCATCTGCCCGCTATGGGATTTTTGGCGACTTCTATGTAGGTACGATCATAACCGATGACCGCTTGGAAAAAATCTTCGGTTAATAGCCCTGCTAGTTAGGGAAAATGCGCCTAGTAAGGACATTCTCTTAGAGAATGTCCTTTTTTCTTGCCCAGAGCCTTGTAAATTATGTATACATAAGCAAAAAGCTGATATGACAAGGATTTTCTGCTATACTAGGAATGTATTGTTATTTCTATAGAATTATAGAAGTCTATGTATATGTGTATAACCTCTAGCTTTCATGGGTAGAGGTAATCCATAAATTGGAAAGAGGTAGGATTATGACAAATCATCAACAAGATTCGTCTATGACATCTGTATCTGAGCGCGCTCAATTTCAAGCGCAAGGGCTCTATGATAGTAGTTATGAAAAAGATGCTTGCGGCATGGGCTTTGTCGTTAATATTAAGGGGAAAAAATCCCATAAGATTATCGATGATGGCCTAGAAATTCTAGAACGTCTCAAACACCGTGGTGGTGCTGGGGCCGATGAGAATACAGGGGATGGCGCCGGTATTTTACTTCAGATTCCACATGCCTTCTTCCAACGGGAGTGCGACGTGTTGGGCATTAAATTGCCTGCAACGGGCAAGTACGGCGTTGGCATGATCTTTGCCCACCGCTATGAAGACCTCCGCAACCAACAAAAGGCCATCTTTGAAGAAGTGGTTAAGGAAGAGGGGCAAATCTTCTTGGGTTGGCGTGAAGTGCCAATTGATGCTACCTGCATTGGGGACACCGCCAAGGGTCTCCGCCCTTGGTTCCTCCAAGCCATTATCGGTCAAGGTCCAGATGTGACCAATCAAGATGAGTTTGAACGCAAGCTTTACATTATTCGTAAAGCTGCGGAAAAGCGGATCGTTCCTCTCTCTAAGGAGTTGTCTTCTAATTTCTATATCGCATCCTTGTCATCTCGGACCATCGTCTACAAGGGGATGCTCACACCTGAACAATTGCGGAACTTCTATTTGGATCTCAATGACCTTGACTTCACCTCTGCGTTGGCCATGGTTCACTCCCGCTTCTCCACTAATACCTTCCCATCTTGGGAACGGGCTCATCCTAATCGCTACATCGTCCACAATGGTGAAATCAACACCATTCGGGGTAATGTAAACTGGATCAACGCCCGTCAAGGCAAGGCTGAGTCTCGTCTCTTCCCTAATATTGAAAAGGTATTCCCAATTGTGGATGCCTCTGGGTCTGACTCGGCTATGTTCGACAACACCTTGGAATTCTTGCACCTCACTGGTCGGTCCTTGCCTCATGCAGTGATGATGATGATTCCAGAACCTTGGGAAAAGAACAAGCTCATGACCAAGGAAAAACACGACTTCTATGAATTCAATTCCTTCCTCATGGAACCTTGGGATGGTCCTGCAGCTATCGGCTTTACCGATGGTAAGGTCATCGGCGGTGTTTTGGACCGCAATGGCCTCCGTCCTGCTCGTTACTATGTAACCAACGATGACCGCGTTGTCATGGCTTCTGAAGTGGGCGTAGTGGACGAAGCAGCGGAAAATATTCGCTACAAGGGTCGTTTGGAACCAGGCAAGATGCTCCTCATCGACTTGGACCAACAACGGATTATCTCCGATGAAGAAATCAAGCAAGAAGTGGCTACAGAACATCCTTATGGCGACTGGAATCGGGATCACATCATTCACTTGTCCCAAGTGACACCAGTAGCAGCGGATAAGCTTCCTAAGGTGGATAATATCTTTGAGCAACAACAGGCCTTTGGCTATACCCAAGAGGATATGGTCCGCATGATTACGCCTATGGCTAAGGATGGTAAGGATCCTGTAGGGGCTATGGGTGCTGATGCACCATTGGCTATCTTGTCTGATAAGCCACAGCTTCTCTACACTTACTTTAAGCAACTCTTCGCTCAAGTAACCAACCCACCAATCGACTGTATTCGGGAAGAAATGGTTACCTCTACTCGGGTTATGTTGGGGAATTCTGGCAACTTGACTGACCCGAATAAGGAAGGCACTGCGGCTATTTCCATGCGTCGCCCTATCTTGACCAATCAAGAGTTGGCTAACATTAAAAATATTGATTGCGACCGCTTGAAATCCGTTACCTTGCCAATCCTCTTCAACCCTGCCTTGGGTTTAGATGGCTTGAAAGCAGCCTTGGATGAGCTCTGTCAACAAGCAGAAGAATTGGCTAAGACTGACGCTAATATCTTGGTTCTCTCCGACCGTGGTGTTGATAAGGACCATGCTGCTATTCCAGCCCTTTTGGCTGCTTCTGCGGTTCATAATCATTTGATTAACAAGAAGCTTCGTACCGACCTAGGCCTTATCCTGGAATCTGGCGAACCGCGTGAAGTGCACCACTTCGCGACCCTCTTGGGCTATGGCGTAACTGCTATCAACCCATACTTGGCTTTGGATACAGTGGCAGATTTGGTGGCCCATAAGCGTTTGGGTGACCTTACTGTAGAAGAGGCACAAGAAAATTACATCCATGCTGCCGTGTCTGGTCTCTTGAAGGTTATGTCCAAGATGGGGATTTCCACGGTTCGGTCTTACCATGGGGCACAAATCTTTGAAGCCATTGGCCTCAATACGGACTTCATCCGCCGTTACTTCCCTAACACAGCTACCCGAATCGGCGGTATTGGCTTAGGGGGGATTGCTATTGAAACCATTAGCCGCCATAACCGTATCTTCCAAGATGGAGCTAAGGCCTTGGTTCCAGGTGGTTTCTATGGGCCAATGAAGGATGGGGAAGAACATCTCTATAACCCATCCACTATTAATGAACTCCAAGAATCGCTTATCAATAATGACTATAAGCAATATAAGGTATATTCTAAGGATATCCAAGATAATTACCATGTAACACTTCGGTCTCTTATGGAACTCAACTTGCCTGAAGGGGGCGGTATCGCCGTAGAAGAAGTAGAGCCGGTAGAATCCATCGTGAAACGCTTTAAGGCAGGGGCTATGTCCTTTGGGGCCATCTCTAAGGAAGCCCATGAAACCATCGCTATCGCTATGAATCGCTTGGGCTGTACATCCAACTCAGGCGAAGGCGGGGAAGATGCATCCCGCTTTGTGCCGTTGCCTAATGGGGACTCTATGAATTCCGAGGTAAAACAGGTAGCATCTGGCCGTTTTGGGGTCACAGCAGACTACTTGATTCATGCTCAAGAATTGCAAATCAAGTGTGCCCAAGGGGCTAAGCCAGGGGAAGGGGGCCAATTGCCAGGCCGTAAGGTATCGCCAGATATCGCCCATGCCCGTCACTCCACACCAGGTGTTGAATTGGTATCTCCACCACCACATCATGATATCTACTCCATCGAAGATTTGGCAGAACTCATCCATGACCTTAAGAATGTAAACCGTCATGCCCGCGTGTCCGTAAAATTGTGTGCGGAAGCAGGGGTTGGCACCATCGCTGCCGGTGTAGCTAAAGCTAAGGCTGACAATATCCTCATCTCCGGCTATGACGGAGGGACAGGGGCCGCTGGTCGGACCTCCATCAAGCATGCTGGTGTGCCTTGGGAATTGGGCCTCTCTGAAGTTCATCAAACTTTGATGCTCAATCGCTTGCGTGACCGTATTCAATTGGAAGTTGACTCCAAGTTGATGACTGGTTTCGACGTAGCTGTAGCCGCAATGTTGGGGGCTGAATACTTTGGTTTCGGTACGCTTCCATTGGTGGCTGTAGGGTGTAAGATGGCTCGCGTATGTAACCTTAACACCTGCCCTTATGGGGTAGCTACTCAGGATGAAAAGCTCCGGGCTCGCTTCTCCGGTAAGCCTGAATACGTGGAAAACCTCTTCCTCTTCATCGCTCGTGAACTCCGTGAAATCATGGCCCGCTTAGGCATCCGTTCCGTAGCGGAATTGGTTGGTCGCGTTGATCTCATTCGCCCTAAATCCCAAGGTGATAACTACAAGTTGTCCCGGGTAGACTTGAAGCGAATCCTCTTCAAACCATACACAGATGCATCTGTAGGTCACATTCATAGTCGGGAACAAGACCATGAATTGGAACGTGGCCTAGATCTTTCCAAATTGCTCCGCATGTGTCGTCCTGCTATTGAAGATAAAAAGCCAATCCGCGCTAAATTGGGCATCAATAACCGCAACCGCGTTGTGGGGACCTTGGTGGGGTCTGAAGTGACCCGCAAGTATGGGGAGGAAGGTCTACCTGAAAATACAATCAAGTTGTCCTTCGTAGGTAACGCAGGTCAGTCCTTCGGCGCTTTCATTCCTAAGGGCATGACCTTGACCCTAGAAGGGGATGCGAATGACTACATCGGCAAGGGGTTGTCCGGCGGGATTATTTCCGTATTCCCTCCTCACGAAGCTACCTTTGATGCAGATAAGAACATCCTTATCGGCAATGTAGCCTTTTATGGGGCTACCTCTGGTGCGGCCTATATCAATGGCCTAGCAGGTGAACGTTTTGCCGTTCGTAATTCTGGGATCACTGCTGTTGTAGAAGGTGTGGGCGACCACGGGTGTGAATACATGACCGGTGGGGAAGTTCTCGTCTTGGGACCTACGGGCCGTAACTTTGCAGCTGGTATGTCCGGTGGCTACGCTTACCTCTTAGATTTCGATGAACGTTATTGTAACACTGGTTTGGTGGAATGCCGCCCTGCTAATGAAAGCGACATTGATCGCATTAAGGAATTGGTAGAACAACACGTTCTCCATACCAATTCCTTAAAGGGTCGTCATATCTTGGACAATTGGGAAACCTTTAAAAACCGCTTTACTAAGGTAGTACCTGTGGCATATGAAGAGATGCAAGCCGCTATTGCCAAGTATGTCGCTGAAGGGCTCAGCCAACATGATGCGGAAGAAAAGGCCTTTGCTGATAAATACGCTAAATAATTGGTGAATTACTTTAGTTTTAATGTATCCTAGAGATCTTAATTAAATAGTACATTCAAAAGGGAGAGCTCACAGGCGTGAGCTCTCCCTTTATGGTATAGTAGGGTATATGTAGTAGATAAAGGAAGGTAATTATGAATAAGAAACTCTTGGCCACATTAGCTCTAGTGGGTATTTTTGCGACCACTTCTGGCTGTGGCTTTTTGGCTGGCATGAATAAGGATGCGGCCAAACAAATTAAGGCAGATAAGTCTGGTCAGGCTAGTCAAGAGGACAGCAAGGATAAGGCTGAACACCATATGCAGGATATGGCTGGCGCTATCGCTACTATGAATGCCGGTGATTATAAGGGGGCCATCAAGGAAGCAGACCGGGTTATTCAGGCGGATAGCGACAATGATTATGCCTATTCCGTAAAGGGCCTTTGCCAGGCCTTGGATGGGGATGTAGAAGGGGGCCTAGAAAATGTTAAGAAGGCCTATGACCTTAATCCTCACAATGTGGCTAATTACTATAATACAGCTATGGTTTATAAGTTGGGTGGTCAATTAGATCAGGCTAAGGACTGGTTCGACAAGGTCCTTAAGGATGATCCTAATAATACTTGGTCCCTCTATGGGGTAGCCACCATTTACGCTGACAAGGGGCAAGACCAAGAGGCTATGACTTGGCTTAAGAAGGCCATCGACACTAATCCTGCGGTTAAGCAAGTAGCTGCTAGCCAGGATCACTTTGCCCGTTTCCATGGCCGTTCTGATTTCGAAGCCCTGGTAAAATAGGTAGGGCTTTCTGCATGTTGGAATTCCGCCCCTCATGGCTAGGCCGAAATGACTATCTATCATCAAATTCACAGGTGACTAGGGGTAGAATATGGTAAAATAAAGTGTTACTAGATATTATAGGGTAGGTATAAGCATATGAAAATTGAAATATCCGCGACCCGCTTACTTGCTATTATCGGTATGATTATCGTCTTGGTAGCCCTTATTTTCGGCCTTGCGGGCTGTGGGACCTCCACAGTCACCGTAGAAAAGGTACAAGAGAAGGAATTACCTATAGCGATCCAAGCGGATGCCAATGTAGCAGCTCTTAATAAGGCCACCATACAACCTGAGGTGGGTGGTCAAGTGGCGCAGTTTACTGTTAAGGTAGGGGACACGGTCCAAGCAGGGCAAGTGGTAGCCATTTTGGATACATCGAGCTTGCAGGCTCAATTATCCTCCTTGCAGGCCAAGCTCAATGAGGCACAAACTAGTTCCTATTCTACGACTACCACTACACCGGCAGCTGTGTCTAGCGGCCAATTAGCACAGGCACAATCTATGTTATCTGCAGGGATTATCACCCAGAAGGAATATGACCGCATAGCCTCTCGGGCTAGTGCCCAAACGACGACCGTAGCCTCCTCTGGTGGTGCTTCCAATATAGCGGGTATTGAAGCGGCTATGAGTAAGATTCAGGCAGACCTAGCCAATGCTCAAATCAAATCCCCTATAGCAGGGGTGGTGACGACTATTTATAACGAAGATCGAAAGGTGGCTATCCAAGGACGGCCATTCATGTTGATCTCTCAAGCGACTCCAGTCGTTGCTTCATTGAGTCTGCCACAAGCGGTAGCCAAGGTTCTGGCTACACCAGAAGCTAAGCAAACCATCAAGGTTCACCTGGTAGTAGGTGATACAACGATCCCAGGGGAATTGACCTATGTGGATACCAGTGCAGCCGATGGAACGCCAGCGGTTTTGGTAAAGGCTACCTTTGATAATAGTCAAGGCCTTATCAAGACAGGGGAATTTTATCCCCTCTTTATTGGGTCTGACGCAGTAGCCCCAATCCTTTCCATACCGGAACAGGCTGTCCATGAAAATGATGATGGCAAGTTTGTTTATGTTGTGACCAAGGACAATACCGTAGATGTACGGGTTGTATCCGTTGGGGAGGCGACAGATGGTTATGCACCAGTCTTATCGGGCATCTCTGAAGGAGAAGCGGTTATCACATCGTCTGGAACCTACGAATTAGGCCAATCGGTCAAGGTTAAAGAATAAGTTAGAAACGAGGAGGCGATTACGATTTTAGAATTTAAACGCTTTGAATTAGAAGATAAAAAAATTATCGATAAATATTTTAGCTTGCATCATTATGAAGCATCGGATAACTGCTTTACAACGCTCTACATGTGGCAAGATGCCTATGGTATTTCCTGGGCTGAAGAAAATGGAGTCCTTTATATCCAAGGTGGTGGAAAACGGGATACCTTCCTCTTGCCTCCTTTTGCTGGTAAGGACGCCAAGTTCCTAGACGGCTTGCTCCGTGCAAAGGAATGGTTCCTCCACAAGGGTCTTCCCTTCTCTTTTAAGGGGATTTCTAAGGAAGTAAAAGAGCGGATGGAAACCCTCTGCCCAGGGCGTTATGCGTTTACAGAGGACCGAGATAATTGGGAGTACATTTATAAGACCTCTGATCTCATTAATTTGTCTGGTAAGAAGTTTCGTCAAAAGAAGAATCATCTCAACCAGTTCCGCATGCAATATTCCAACTATGAATACTTGCCAATTACGCCGGACCTCTTTGACGAATGTCGTAAGACCGCAGCGGAATGGGTGGAAACTCATCATGAAGAAGGAATTGAGGATGAATTGGTGGCTATCAACCTCCTCTTCGACCACTGGGACGAATTGGGCCTTAAGGGAGGCGCGATTAAGCTCTTCGGGCGGGTAGAAGCCTTCTCTATTGGGGAACTTATTAATGAGAAAATTGCACTCATTCATATCGAAAAGGCTAACCCTGATATTCGTGGCCTTTACCAGGCTATTAATAATGAATTTATCCGCCATACTTTTGGGGATACGGAATTCGTTAATCGCGAAGAAGATATGGGTTTGCCAGGCCTTCGCCAAGCTAAGGAGTCTTATAATCCGGACCACTTTGCTGAAAAATACGACGCTGTTTATGCTAATCCTGAGGATAATGCGACAGGTGGTAAATAATCTGAAAGCGAGCACCGGGTGCTCGCTTTTTTCTATATAGCTCCAGCTAGGCTGGAGGCTGAGGAGGAATTATGGAATTTAGAATCGCCCAAGAAGCTGATCGGGAGGCTGTAGAATCCCTGTGGGCCTACTGCTTTGAACCCAAGGAAGACCCCTTTTTCCAATACTATTTTGGATCCTGTTATGAGCCTGAAAATACCATGGTGGGTTTAGAAGAAGATCAACTTCTTTCCACGGTTCACCTCCGCCAGTATGATTTGGTGGTACGTGGCCGGATCTTACCAACCTCTTATATGGTGGGAGTAGCCACTCATCCAGCGGCCCGTCGAGGTGGCGTAGGTGGGCGCTTGCTTAAGGCCTCCTTGGAAGCGTTGCGGCAACGCGGTCAGGTTATGACCATCCTCATGCCATCTAAGGCTGGGTTCTATCAGCAGTATGGTTGGGAACTTTACTGCCACCAATGGGTACAAACTATGCCCTTAGAGGACTTGCGATCGTTAGTTGATCGAAGCCTCCACTTTGGTTTAATCAATTCTGTAGATCAATGGACCTGGTTGGCCCCTGTTTATGAAACCTATACGGCTGGCTTATCAGGCTATGCCTTACGGGGGCCAAAAGAATGGAAGCGGCTCTTGGAATCCTTTTTTGCAGAAGGGGTCCATGTGGCCATTGCCCGCAATGATGAGGGGCAAGTAGAAGGTTATATGGCCTATCGCCTAGGGCAGCCGGAAATTATGGTATCCGAATTCATTTATACAACTCGTCGAGGGCAGGGATCCCTCCTTAACTACCTTTATAACCACCGGTCCCAAGGGACTAGCGTCCGTTGGAATGAGGGCCTCCAAGACCAAGGCTTCCGCCTCTTCCCCGATGGAAAGACGGGTCATACCACCATGCCATTTATGATGGCCCGCGTGGTAGATGCTAAAGGGGCTTTAGAAGCTATCGGAGGCCAATCTTTCTTGGATTCTATCCCCGGATCTGAAGATATACTAGCCCAAATGGGGCAGTCTCCAGACCAAGTGGAGCGAGAATTTACCCTAGCTCTGGATGATCCTATGTGTCCGTGGAACCAAGGTGTGTATCGAATTGCCGTGGCCTACTCTGGCCAGGTTCTAGTGGATAAGCTTTCCCATGATCCTAATAGCCAGTTGGTAGATGTATCCATGGATGTAGGGGCCTTGTCTCTCCTCCTCATGGGGGCTATGTCGGCTGAAGAGCTAGCCTTTGAAAATCGCTTAGCGGTCGGTGAAGGCCTATTAGATGTCTTGGATACCTATTGGCCAAAACAAAAGACCTATATCAACGAATGGTGGTAATAGGTTTACATATGATGAAAGTAAGAGATTGCCTTAATTGCCTTTGTGAGATGAATTTGATCAGTCTATTCTCAACTTTATAATCAATTTATTCTAGATTCACCAGTGGCTCATAGAACGCTTGTATACTATACACGTACAAGTGAGAGACCCTATGGGTCAGCATATTTTCTCCCATTAGAACTCTGTTCTACTCAATATGTTTCACTAGAGTATACACTTAACACTCCCCAAAAAGCCCCCCGTAGGTTTACACCTGCGGGGGGCTTTTTCTTACAATATCATTGGCCTGATTACACCAACCTAGATGTTTCCAGGGATGTTGTTAAATCGCTAGACACCTCTTTGGTTTAAAGGGATAACTAATGAGAAGGTGGTCTTTACATTAGGTATACTTTGTACATTTACAGCAGCCTTGTGAAGCTGAGCTACCCGTTTAACAAAGGCTAGGCCTAGGCCAATACCCTTATTCTTCTTACGGGATCGGGAGTAGTCCGTTTGATAAAGGCGGTCCCAAATCTTAGGGAGCGCTTCTTTTTGTATCCCAGGACCATCATCATCTACGGAAATGACGATAGCATCATTTAGTCGATAGGCTGTTAAATGTATCTTGGATTTGGTAAATTTAATGGCATTATCCAAGAAGTTACCTACAGCTCGTTGAAGGGCCAATGGATGGCATTCCAAGTAGAGATTATTAGCGATATTGTCGGAGAAGGACACCTGGTGCTCTTGGCTAAGATACTCATAGTCCTGGGCAATCTTATGAAGCATAGAGGAGAGATTAATCTCTTGTTTACTCAGGCTGTTCGATTGGTCTAGACGAGCAAGTTCCAAGAGTTGGGTGATGAGATCCGTCATAAAGCGACTCTTTTCGTAGATGTTGATAAAAGATTCTCTGGCACTAGCCAAATCTTTGACATGCTTACGACCAAAGTCTGCTTCCGCTTGAATGACGGCAATAGGGGTCCGTAATTCGTGGGATACATCGGAGGAAAATTGTCGCTCCCGGGTGGATGAGTCATCTAAGGCTTTAAACATCTTGTTGAGAGTGATGGTTAATTCGGATAATTCGTCATCTCCAGAGCCGACCGTAGGAATACGACGGGCCAAGTCCTTAGAGGAGGCGATTTCTTCAGCTGTCTTAGTAATATCTCGAACAGGTTTAAGCGATCGCTTGATGAGAAGGTAACCACCGAGGGTGGCGACAATTAGGAAGGCAATCCCTCCAAAGAGGAGGGTATACAGCATGTTGATTGTCCGGTTGGTTACATTACGAATAGGGGTAATCCCCCGAATCCATCCATTGAAAGCTCCATCATGAACTGGCGTATCGTAATAGTAATAGGTCATATCATTGATAGTTAGGTCCGCGATCTTATTCGGTGATACAATTGTCTGTTTGGGAAATCCGTCGGGCAAAGCGCCTTTCAAGATGAGACCTTCTTGGGAATAGAGTATATAGAAGGTTCCCTTCTGGTATGGTTGGAACTGGTTGAGATCCGTTGCCATGGTAACCGATGTCGATTCCAAGCGCCTATCTAAATCTCTTTGTTCCCATCGTTGTGTAAATTGGAAGATAAAGATGAAGAGCAAGGAAAGGACGGCGGTTAGGAAGATGGTGTACCAGGTGATAATTTTGAAGGTTAGGGACCACCTGTCAAATAGGCGGGGCCTGATTTCGCGAGTAAGGGCCTCTTGATTAGTTTTGTTCTGGAACACGGAAGACATAGCCTACCCCACGTACCGTTTGAATGAGCTTGTCGTCGCTATGGGCGTCAATTTTTTTGCGCAAGTCCTTAATGTATACATCAATTAAGTTAGATGCTGGTGCATAGTCATAGTCCCATACATAGTCAAGAATTTGTTGACGGGAAACAACTACATTTTCATTGGAAGCCAAGAAGTAAAGGAGGTTAAATTCCTTTTGGGTCAAGGTGACATCATTGCCGTTTACCTTGACGGTGCGGGAGGCTACGTTAATTGTGACAGGGCCTACGATGAGATCATTGGATATAGCTCCAGCAGATCGACGGCCTAAGGCGTAAATACGAGCAATGAGTTCTTCAAATTCGAATGGTTTTGCTAGGTAATCATCAGCGCCTGAGTTGAGGCCATGCACCTTGTCTTGGACTGTATCCTTAGCGGTTAGTAAGAGGATTGGTGTGCTGATTTCCCGCTCGCGGATTTTTTTGAGGGCTGTAATGCCATCCATCACAGGCATCATGATGTCCATAACCACTACATCGTAGGTGGAATGGGAGAGCGTCTCTAAGGCTTCTTCGCCGTTAAGACAGGTGTCGACTACCATATCTTCTGCGCGAAGATATTTGGCGGTAATAGAATTTAACATTTCTTCGTCTTCAACTAAGAGTACTTTCATGTGCTTATCTCCTTAAGATTATGAGTATAGACAAATGGATTTCTCCTATTCCTTAGATCCCCACCATGATGGGCTAAAATCGTACCCATATGTATAGGGCCTAAGAAATATGAAGTAATTTTCAGTGTTCTCATACAGTCTACATGAAGATGGTGAAAAATCAATGAAAATCTTCTTCATAAAAAATAAAAAATGAATAAACTTTTTAGTGAAATCATTTTTCATTAAGAAAATAAATAAAGTAAGCTTGGTGGTCCTGTTTGAAAAGCTTGACCTAGCGAAATCCAATATTCAGAGTTGTTCTAAGAAGTATAATTGTGAGATTCATCACATAGTCTACCCTATAAGGACACTTTTAAAGAGATTAGGGGAGATTACTATTCTTACGGGAGGCTTATTGATAATTATGTTCAGTATAATTTGCAGGCATTTTACTATTACAAATTGTGCTTAGACAAAGGCCTCTTGATAAGGGATAATGCATTGTAGACTATACGATAGTGTGCAGCCCTCAGGGACATGACACGCTAAATCATAGTAGGTTTTATGAGGAGGTTATTATGGAACAATATGATGTTCTAGTAGTAGGTAGCGGTGGCGCAGGCATGCGTGCAGCTCTCGAAGTTGGTCGCCGTAAGGGCTTGAAAGTGGCTCTTATCACTAAAATTTTTCCAACCCGTTCTGCCACAGCAATGGCACAAGGTGGCGTTAACGGCGCTTTGAAAAATGTAGCACCTGAAGACTCTATCGAAACACATACATTTGATACCGTTAAGGGTTCTGACTATCTTGGTGACCAAGATGCTATTGAATTCTTCTGTTCTAAATGCCCAGAAGGCATTTTGGAAATGGACCATATGGGTGCTCCATTCTCCCGTACAGATGAAAATAAGATTGCGCAACGTAACTTCGGTGGTCAATCTTACCCACGTACTTGCTACTCTGCCGATAAAACTGGCCATGTAATCTTGCACACAACATATGAACAATGCTTGAAAGAAAATGTTCACTTCTTGCAAGAATGGTACCTCTTAGACCTCGTTGTTAAAGATGGCGTTCTCGGTGGTGCAGTTATTTGGAACATGAAGGAAGGCCGCGTAGAAACTATTAAAGCTAAAGCAATCGTTATGGCTACTGGTGGTTCTGGTCGTATCTTCTGGACTCGTACAACTAACCCATTCCTTTCCACAGGTGATGGTATGGCAGCAGCATTCCGTGCTGGTTGCGGCCTCAAAGATATGGAAATGGTTCAATTCCATCCAACAGGTCTTGGTAAAACTGGTATCCTCATGTCCGAAGCAGTTCGTGGTGAAGGTGGTTACCTCCTCAATAAAGACGGCGAACGGTTCATGAAAAAATACGCGCCTAACAAAATGGAATTGGCATCCCGTGACGTTGTAGCGAAAGCTATCGAAGTGGAAATTGCTGAAGGCCGTGGCTTCAATGGTACAGGCCTTGATGCTTATGTTGTGGCTGACCTTCGTCACTTGGGCCCTGAAGTTATCATCGAAAAACTTCATGGTATCCGTGACCTTGCTATGTCCTTTGAACATTGCGATCCATTGGTAGAACCTGTACCAATTCGTCCTACGACTCACTACATCATGGGTGGTATCGACGTAGTCGACTACAAGACTTGTGCTACTGAAATTCCAGGTCTCTTCGCTGCTGGCGAATGTTCCTGTATCTCCATCCACGGTGCTAACCGCTTGGGTGGTAACTCCTTGGCTGATGGCGTTGTGTTCGGCCGCGTTTCTGGTGCTGGTGCCGCTGACTATGCTGAATCCCATGACCAAATAAACTGCGATGCTGAAATCGAAGCAGCTCGTCAACGTTGGGAAGATACATTTACTGAAGTAACGAACCGTCAAGGTGGTCGTCCTGTTACCGAAATCCGCGATGCATTGGCTAACGCTATGTGGAATAAATGCGGTATTTTCCGTACTGAAGAACTTATGTCTCAAGCTTTGGAAGAAGTTAACAAACTCATCGAAGACTACAAGACTTGCTATGTAGGTGATACAGAACGCACTTACAATATGGCTTTCGTAAACTACGTAGAAATCGGTTCCATGTTGACTGTAGCGAAAGCTATCGTATCCGGTGCCCTC
This sequence comes from uncultured Veillonella sp., assembly GCA_934191645.1. GTDB lineage: Bacteria > Bacillota > Negativicutes > Veillonellales > Veillonellaceae > Veillonella. The sequence continues at coordinate 38,132 of CAKPUJ010000001.1, forward strand.
TGGCGTAAAGAATCCCGTGGCGCTCACACTCGTGATGACTTTGATAAACGTGACGACGTTAACTACCTCGTTCACTCCATTCAAAAATTGGGCGCTAATGGTCAATATGAAATGAGCACACGTCCTGTTGTGTTCACTAAATACGAACCACAAGAAAGGAAGTACTAAGAGATGAGACAAATTACTTATCATATCCACCGCTACAACCAAGGCCGTTCTTATGTACAGTCCTTTACCTTTGACTATGAAGCTGACCGTACAATCCTCTGGGGCCTTCAAAACATTAAAGACAACCAAGATCCTACATTGACCTTCTTGGCAGCTTGCCGTTCCGCAGTTTGCGGTGCTTGCTCCATCAAGGTTAATGGTGAAGCAATGCTTGGTTGTGAAGCTAAAATCGACGAAGTAACAGAACGTTTCGGTTCCGATGAAATCGAAATCGCTCCAATCGGTAACTTCCGCGTCATCCGTGACCTCGTTGTTGATTGGGAAGCTAAGGTTGATCGTCTTCGCACTGTAGCTCCTTGGATTTTCCTTAAGGAAGAGTTCAAGAATGGCGAAGTTCGTCAAACGCCTGCAGATTTCAAAAAATTCGTCGCTGGTACAGAATGTATTCTCTGCGGCTGCTGTGCATCTGACTGTTCTAAATTGACAGCTCGTCAAGATGACTTCCTCGAACCATTCGTATTCACAAAAGCTAATCGTTTTGTACTTGATTCCCGCGATGACAACGAAATGGCTCACATTAAACCAGCCTTTGAACAAATGTGGAAATGCGTTCACTGCATGAACTGTATCTCCCGTTGTCCTAAACACTTGAAACCTGCTATGGACATTTCCAACCTCCGCAAAGAAGCAACTCGTAATGGCTTGACTGGCTCTAAAGGCACTCGCCATGCAGTAGCTTTCAAAGAAGACCTCATGAAAACTGGTCGCTTAAAAGAAGTTTCCATGTCCTTGAAATCTGACGGCGTAGTAGATTCTGCAAAACAAGCATTCTATGCTCTTCGCTTGTGGAAACACAGCAAGATCAATCCATTCGAATTGGTAGTACCACAAAAACCAGTGAATGGTATCGATGGTGTTCGCACTATCATCAAAGCTGCTGAAGAGGAGGCAAACAAATAATGAGTAAGAAATACGCATTTTTCCCTGGCTGCGTACTTGAATCTGCAGCAAAAGAAGACTACTTGGCAACGGTAGCTGTTGCTAAAAAATTGGGCATTGATATCCAAGAAATCGATGGTTGGACTTGCTGTGGCGCGTCCCATGTACAAGACATCGAACCAGAAGTAACCTTGGCTACTAACGCTCGTAACCTTGCCTTGGCTGAAGAAATGGGCCTTGATGTACTCACCGTATGTAATACCTGTACTTTGATGCTCACAGAAGCTAAGCATGAGCTCGATAATAATCAAGCTAAAAAAGATGCGACTAACGCTAAACTCGCTAAAATTGGCAAAGAATATAAGGGTACATCCGATGTAACTCACTTCCTTTGGGTATTAATCCGTGATTACGGCCTCGATAACCTCAAAGCAAAAGTAGTGAAACCTTTGACAGGCCTTCGGGTAGCTGAATTCTATGGTTGCCATATCTTGCGACCACAAGCTGAATTGGGCTTTGAAGACTATCAAATTCCTTCTTCCTTGGCTGATATCATTTCCGCTATCGGCGCTACCCCAATCGACTTCTCCCGTAAAGTTGACTGCTGCGGCTTCCATGCTGTGTACCCAGCGCATGACTCCGTTATGCAAATGACTGGTTCCATCAACGCTGATGCTGAAAAAGAAGGCGCTGATTGCGTAGTAACTCCATGTCCATTGTGTCAAATGCAATTGGATATGTTCCAAGAAGAAGCTAAAAAGACAGTAGCCTTGCATAAAGATATGCCTATCTTGCACATGAGCCAATTGATTGGTTTGGCACTCGGCATCTCTCCTGAAGAAATGGGTATGCCATCCCGTCATTTGACTTCTACTGCAGCTGTAGAAAAATTCGTTCGCTAAGATCGATTATCTGGGAATCCCTTAGGGCTTCATGGAACTATAAAAGGACACCTAGCTAAGCTAGGTGTCCTTTCTTTGTGATATAGGCTACGGACAGGAGCCCTAGAGCGTGTATAATAGGAGCATAGTTTTGAATGTGAAGGGGGACTACCATGAATATAGCTGTTGTTTATTCTTCTCGAACTGGTAATACGAAAGCTGTAGGTGAAGCTATTGCTACAGCTTTGGGGGCGCCTGTTTTTTCGGTTTCTGACAAACCTGACCTCTCTTCTTATGAAGGAATCGCCTTTGGCTATTGGGTGGACCGGGCTGATGCTAATGCAGAGGCACGAGAATTTATGGCTAGTGTATCCGGCAAGAAGATCTTCCTCTTTGGTACCTTAGGGGCCTATCCTGATTCTGAACATGGTCAACGGGCCTTTGCCAAGGCTCAAAGCCATGTAGAAGAAGAGAATCAAATCTTAGGTCACTTTATGTGCCAAGGCAAGATTGACCCAGCTATCTTAGAACGGTTTAAGAACATGCCTAAAAAAGCTGATAACCCTCATGCTCCATCTGCCGAACGAATTCAGCTTTGGGCTGCGGGTGCAGGCCATCCCAACCAAGATGATTTTGCTCATGCAGGCCAGGCTGCTAAAAAGGCCTTCGGCTTATAATATGAATATAGGATATAACCTGACATACAAAGGATATGCCTAGGTGGATCGGATAGAAACCCTCTTACGAGTCTTAGTCTCAGTCCTCTTATATGAGGAGTGTAGCTTACTATGAAGGCTTGTGAGAGGGTTTCTTTTGGCCTATGAGGATATTTATTTCCCTCATGTTTTCTCTGTAGGAGGGTTAAATTACTCTTAGATTTAGGGCTGTCTATGATAAAATATAAAGAGTACAGGTAACAATAAGGAGAAAAATTGTGGAATACCTTATTCACTTTATGGAAACGTATGGCTACTTGGCCATGTTTATATGTATGGTTTTGGAGAATGCCAATATACCAATTCCCTCTGAGGTTATTTTAGGTTTTGCAGGCTATCTTATCGCCCAAGGAATCTTTGATATGCATACCACTATGATTGTGGGGATTGTAGCAGGTGTGGTAGGGTCTATCATTTCCTACTGGATGGGGGAATACGGGGGTCGTCCCCTCCTCTTAAAGTACGGTAAGTACATCTTCTTCAACGAGAAAAAGTTTGATATGGCGGAGAAGCTTTTCAATAAGTATGGTGGGCTAGCGGTCTTTATTGGTCGCCTTTTGCCAGGGGTGAGGACCTTTATTTCCTTCCCTGCTGGCATGGCTCGCTACCCTATGGTGCCTTTTATCATATGGACCATTCTAGGAACGGTTCCTTGGACTATTCTTTTGGTTTACCTAGGCCATATCTTAGGAGCCCATTGGGAAGATTTAATCCAATATAACCATATCTTCCTCGAAGTGGTTGTAGTAGTATTTCTTGTTTTGGCGGCCTTTTTTGGCATCCGTTATTGGCGGAATAAAAGGTAGGAGGCTGACTCATTATGCGCTTGCATAAGACGACCATCGTTCTCTTTATCATAGCCCTCCTATTCTTTATGGTGGGGAATCCTTGGCTACCCATTACGGACCCTGTAGAGTCCAACTATGCCCTGACAGCCAAGGAGATGGTAGTGACTGGCGATTGGCTGTCGCCGCAAATCTATGGACAGTATTGGTACGACAAGCCCATCATGGTTTACTGGCTCTTGGCCTTGTCCTTTAAGGTCTTTGGCTTTGCTGATTGGGCTGCCCGTATGCCGTCGGGTATTATGGGAGCTGCTTCTATAGCCCTTCTTTACCAAATGATGCGGACCGATACCAGACGGCGAATTATATCCTTGTCTGCAGCGGCTATCATGGGAACGTCTCTTCTCTTTTGGCCAGTTGCTCATGGGATCGTAACGGATATGATCCTCCTCTTCACCACAGTGGGAACCTGGGGTTATGCCTACCGAGGCCTGACCCAAGATTCGACTAGGGCTATGGTCTTGGCCTATGTATTTGCAGGCCTAGGTGTCCTTACCAAGGGACCTGTGGCCCTTGTCTTACCAGGCCTTCTGCTCCTTGTTTTCGTGGCTTATATGCGGTCTTGGACCATGCTCAAGCGCCTTCTTTCCTGGCAGGGCCTTGTGGCCTTTGTTGTGGTGGCAGGGCCTTGGTACCTCTATATGTACTTGGCTCACGGGATGGACTTTCTCAATGGTTTCTTGGGTCTCAATAATATAACTCGAGCTACCCAGTCTGAACACCCTGAGAATAATGTGTGGTGGTACTATATCGCTTTGACATTGGGGGCTATGATGCCTTGGACAGGGGTCTTTATCTATGGCCTTTATAAGAGTGTGAAAGCCCGGACGCCTGCTTGTGTTTATTGTTTGATTATGGGCCTAGGGACGGTGGTCTTCTACAGCTGTATGGCCACTAAGTATCCAACCTATACCTTTATCAGTATAATTCCTTTCTCCGTCATCGCTGCTGTGGGCCTGGTACAGGCTTTCAAGCCGGGTAGTTCTAAGCATCTGGAATGGTGGCTCATCGTGCCGACCCTCCTCTTATGGTTAACCTATGGGGTGGGGACTCGCTTCCTTCATTGGGGCTTCTGGTATCTTCTTTATATCTTTATAGCCCTCTTTGGCCTAGGCCTTATCCACTACCACCTACGTCGCAATCGCTACATCATACCGGTTTTGGTGGCTGTAGGGACTATGGTTATTTCTTCTATCGTCATTACAGAAGGGATAGTTCCCCTTGTTCATCAGCGGTCTTCCACGGGCCTTTTGGAGGCCGTAGAAGGGACAGATCGCCATCTCTATTACTATAATGCCTATGCTACTTCCTTGGATTATTACACGGGCAAGTCTTTGGTTAAGATTAAGGGCCCGGCGGACTCTAAGCGGTCTGAAGCCTGGGAAGGTAAGTATAAGATGGCACAGATTGATCAAGCTGATCTGGCTCCAAAACTGGCTGTAGGGGAGGCGGTTATGATCTTTGTTCCCAAGACTGAGGAAAAGAACTTTACCCAATCTCCTTTGGCTTCCTATGTAAAGGTGCAGGAGGTCTTGGATAGGACGATTATTTACGTTAATCGATAAATTGAATGGATATCAGTGAGGTTCTTGTGTTATTTGATCCAGCAACATTAGATGCGCAACAAGAGAGGGACTTTGAGGCCTTCGTAGATTCCTTTGATCCACGGATTCGCCAAGGGGTGGCTAGCTATTTAGAAAAGCTTCTTTCCTTTTCAGGCCCTATGGTTTTTAATCCCTGGGGGGATCAAGATCCTGATTATGATATAGCGGATGCCCCTAAGAAACGGCGGCAGAATTTTATGGCCTACCTCCTGCCTCGTATAGGGAGGGCTTCTCATATGATTGTAGCGGAAGCTGTAGGCTATCAAGGGGGCCGTTTTACGGGGATTGCCATCACCTGTGAGCGTATGCTCTTGGGCTATCATCATGCTATTGAGTCATCTGCCGTGGCGCCGTTACAATTATGGCGTACATCAGATGCGGATTCTCCCCATATGGCTAAGGGTACTCAAAAGGACAAGGGTTTTAATGAACCCACCGATACGGTGGTATGGTCAGCCATGGTTGAGGCAGGTATTAATACCTATGATTCTATCTTGTGGAATATCTTCCCCTTCCACCCTCATAAGTCCAAGGCAGCCCTAACTAATCGAACGCCTTCCGAAGGGGAGTTGGCCATTGGTTGGGATTATATGAAGGCGCTGTTAGACCTTCATCAGACATGTGCGGCCCTTTACCAGGAGGGGGCTTCTTACCCTATGAAAGAGGGAGCTCGGCTGGCCCAAGATTTGCCGGGGAGTCAGACTAACCCCATCCTGGCTGTAGGCCGTAAGTGTGCGGGTGTTCTAGAGGCCTTTGGCATTCCATCTATAGCTCTTCGTCATCCTGCTAATGGGGGTGCTAGCGAATATCGTCGTAATTTTATGGATGCTATTAGGCATAAATCTCTATAGGTAAGAGTCGTGTAAGCCCTACATAATAAATTAATTAGTAGCTGCCTATTCTGTTGGCATATACCAATAGTTGTAAATACCGCTAAGGCCCCTCTGGGGCCTTATTTTTTTATTTGTACAAAGAGAGCAGCTTTCAGAGGAAAGAATTTTTAAGGAGGAAAGAGCTTTTAAAGAGAAAAGACTATATGCTATAATACACTTAACTGATTAAGGAACTCACGCCTTTTTCAACACTAGATCGGATATAGACTCCCGCTCTTGCGGTTGAGTATGTATAGTTGCCAAGCAACAAAACAAACAGACAAAGGAATCTGCTAGAACAGCCCTATGAGAGAACGGACCAGGATACATATCCTGCCTCAACGCCTTGTTGAGAAGACTGGCTGCTCTTGTTTTCTTGCGGATATTTGCCTCTGTTTCCTACTGCTTAGGCTTGAGATCAAAGACTAGTAATACGTGAATATATATTGGAGGAAACTCGTGGAAACAAAACAAGAAGTACAAGTGACGAAGACCGTACAGGCCCCACAAGAGGGGGAAACCCGTCAAAGTCGTCGTCCCGCTAATCATCGTCCGCGTCGCCCGCAAGGGAATGGGACTGATGGCCAAGGTCATCAAACTAAGTCGGCTCATCGTCGTCTTGCCAAGGACCAAGGGCAAGAGGGGGAAGGCAAGGCTAATAACCGTCGCCCTCGTAATAATAACCGAAATAATGACAACCAAGGGCGCCGCCTTAGTCATTCTAATAATCGCTCTGACGGGGCTAGTCGCAATACCCGCAATGGCAGCCAGAATAGCAACCGCAATCGCCAACACATCCGCACCCAAGAGCCTATGAATCCAGAAATCAAACCTTTGGATCCAAAGGGTAAGTTGATGATTATCCCTTTGGGTGGTCTCGGTGAAATCGGTAAAAATATGACTGTATTCCAATACGAAAATGACATCGTTGTATTGGATGCTGGTTTGGCATTCCCTGGGGAAGATCTACACGGCGTGGATATCGTTATCCCTGATATGTCCTACCTTATTGAAAATAAGGATAAGGTGCGGGCTATCTGTATTACCCATGGTCATGAAGACCATATCGGTGCCTTGTCCTATCTTATGCGCCAAGTGGATGCGCCAGTCTATGCGACCGACCTTGTATGTGGCCTCATGGAGAATAAACTCAAGGAAAATCGCGTCTCCAATAAGAACCTCAACGTTATTGCCGCTGGTGACGAAATTAAGGCTGGTTGTATGACTGTTGGGTTTATTCAAACGAACCACTCCATCCCTGATTCCTGTGGTATTTATTTCCGCACACCAGTGGGGACAGTGGTTCATACAGGGGACTTTAAAATCGACCAAACCCCTGTGGACGGCAAAATGTTCGACCTTCATAAGTTTGCAGAATTGGGTAATGAAGGGGTCTTGGCCCTTATGTCTGACTCTACTAACGTAGAAAAACCGGGCACAACTGGGTCTGAATCCACCGTAGGCCCTGCTCTTATGAAAGCGGTTCGCGAAGCTAAGGGCCGTGTTATTTTGGCTACATTCGCATCTAATGTATCTCGTATTCAACAAGCCATTGATGCGGCTGTAAAAACCCATCGCAAGGTGGTTGTTATGGGCCGGTCTATGGTCAATGTAACAGCCATTGCAGAAGAGAAGGGTTACCTTAACGTACCGGCTGGTACCATTGTGGAAGAAGATGAAATGAGACGTCTTCCGCCTAACCAAGTAATGGTTTTGACGACAGGCTCTCAAGGGGAACCTATGGCAGGTTTGTCCCGTATGTCCGTTAATAATCACCGGTCTGTAGAAATCAACCCAAGCGATACTATTATCATCTCTGCTACGCCAATTCCTGGTAACGAAGCGGCCGTAGGTCGTACTATTGATAACCTTCTTCGTCGAGGTTGTAATGTGGTTTATGGTAAGGACAAGGGTATCCACGTATCTGGCCACGCCAGCCAAGAAGAACTTAAGATTATGCTCAACTTGGTTCGTCCAGAATACTTCATTCCTGTGCATGGCGAGTACCGCATGCTCAAAAAACACGGTGAGTTGGGTGTAGCTATGGGTGTAGACCCTGACAAAATCCTCATCGGCGACAATGGACAAGTCTTTGCCTTTGATGGCAAGACTGGCAAGAAGGATGGCCGCGTACAAGCTGGTCAAGTCTTCGTCGATGGCTTGGGCGTTGGCGATGTGGGCAATATCGTTATTCGTGACCGTCAACAATTGGCTGAAGAAGGCATGGTTATTGCGGTTATGGCTATGGACCGTCGGTCTGGTAAAATTGTATCTGGTCCAGACCTCGTTTCTCGTGGCTTTGTCTATGTACGAGATGCAGAAGAGCTTATGGATGAAGCGCAACGGCGGGTGGATGATGTGATTGACCGCTGTGAAGCAGAACGGATTAAGGATTGGACAACCATTAAGCAAAACGTACGAGATGCTTTGGGTAAATTCTTCTATGAAAAGACCCGTCGTCGTCCTATGATCTTGCCGATTATCCAAGACGTATAAGCCTATAAAATTCCCAGTGAAATTACAGGGAATATGCTATAATGAGAGTGTATGCAGCCTTGCATACACTCTCATTTTTACTATCTTTTATAGAATCGAAATAGTCAGGTAATTATGACACAAACAAATACACGAGCTATGCTACAAACAGCTTTTTTGACGGCTATTGTAGTGGTGCTCTTCCTCTTGGGCTCTACGGTTCCCTTCTTGGGCTTTTTAGGGACTATTGTAGCGCCGGCTACTTTGGGCTTTATTGGAGTTCGCTGGGGAGCGCGTTATGCTATCTTAGGTGGTATCTTGTCCCTCCTTCTCTTAGGGGGTATCTTTGGTATGTGGGCTACGTCTATGGTGGCTATACCCTTTGTCTTCTAGGGATTGCTTCCGGGGTAGTCCTCCACCTCAAGTGGTCTTATGGGCGGCAAATCGTCATCCCTGCTTTGGCCTTTATGGTGGGCATGGGCGTGACGGTAGGTCTTTCCATGGCTGTCATGAATGTAAATATGGTGGATACCTTCCAGACCCTATCAGCACAGGTACAGGATGAGATGGTCCAAACCTATAGTCAAATGGGTTTAGAACCAGCACAACAAAGTGCTATGATTTCTCAGGTTAAACAGTCCTTTGACTTTATCAAAGGTGCCTTCCTAGCCTTTGGTTTTGCCATTGCTTCCTTCTATGCTTACCTAGTTCGAATGATTACAGGCTGGGGTATGAAGCGCTTTGGCTTCGGTCCATTGCCCTTCCTTCCTGTGGGCCAATGGCAAATGCCTAAATGGTCTGCTTACCTTCTTATCCTAGGTTGGATTGGCCAGTATTGGGGGTCTAAGTATAGTTTAGACGCACTGGCTTGGGTGGTACCTAACCTTGTTATTTTGGGCGCGGCTCTTTGCTTGGTTCAGGGGATTGCCTCCTTCTGGTATGTTCTAGGTCTCTATCGGCTAGATCCTAAGCTGAGAATTCTGGCCCTTATTATAATTGGTACTTTTATGAGTCAAGGTTTGATTATCCTTGGGCTCGTAGATATTTTATTTGATTTGCGTCGACGTTTATACGCTCGTATGAACAATCGTCGCTAAGGGGATATATATGAAGAACTTTGTAAAAGGTCGTTGGCATACTCTTGAGTTATCCATCGTCATTTTGCTGATATTTTTGTTGGTTCTCATCCTCTACCTAAATTGGCTTATAGGCGTTATGGCGACTATCGTTGCCCTTGCCGTTTATGGTGGCAACTATAAGACCATACATCACCGTCGTAGGTTGGCTATTGAGTCCTTTGACTCTATGGCTCATGGGGTGACCCAGGCCTCTAATTTTGCCTTGCAAAATTTGCCAGTTGCCATTGCTGTGGTCAACCAGGATGGGGTTATTGGCTGGTCCAATTCTGTTTTTCGTGATTGGATCCGCGCCGATTGGGATAAACCGCAAAATATCTCTACTGTCCTCAGTCACCTCCGCATGGATAAGGTCTGGGGCAAGTCAGGCTTTATGAAAGAACACGTAGACGGTCGTTATTATGGGGTTGTTTACAAGTATTTAGAAGCCAAGGACTCTTGTTGTTTGGATAACCGCGATGTGGAACACATGGCCTTCTATTTGTCTGATATTACCGCTACGGAAGTGGCCCGCCTGCAGGCAGAAGAAGCCCGTCCCGTATCGGGGCTGATTCAGATCGATAACCTAGAGGATGTGACCAAGGGATCTAGTGATAAGGAGTTCACTAATTTATGGGCTCAGATCAATAACTTAATCGTAGAAGAAGTCGATCAATACGATGGCTTTGTCCGTAGTATCTCTGATGACGCCTATATATTTAGCTTCTCTCGTGAGGCTCTTCGCCAAGCGGAAGAAAAGAAGTTCCAATTATTGGATAAAATCAGGGCTATTCCGACAGCCCGTCAGATCCCGGTGACTATCTCTGTGGGGATTTCTGTGGATGCTGAATCCATCAAGGCAACGGCAGAAAAGGCACGGGCCGCCCTCGATTTGGCCTTGGGTCGTGGGGGTGACCAGGTCTGCATTAATGAAGGGGGTCAGAATCGCTTCTTTGGTGGCAAGACAACTTCTGCAGAAAAGAATACCCGCGTGCGAGCTCGGGTAGTTGCGCAGGCCTTGCAAGAACTGTTAGAAGAGTCCAATCGAATTTTGGTCATGGGTCATCAACGGGAAGATTATGATTCCATTGGCGCTAGCCTAGGTGTTCTCTTTATGGCGCGGACTCTCAACAAGGATGTACGCCTCGTTTTGAGCCATCATCAAGAAAATATTTATAAGTTAGTCAATAACTTAGATGTGGATCTGCGTGATTATATCATCACACCAGAGCAAGCTAAACTCTTTACCACGCGGGATACCTTGGTGGTTGTTTGTGATGTCCATCGGCCAGGTCTGGTAGCAGACCCAGACTCGTTGGCCAAGTCTAAGCGTCGTGTTGTCATTGACCACCATCGCCGGGCATCGGACTTTATCGAGGATACTCTCTTAACCTATCTAGAACCAGCAGCTTCCTCTACCTCTGAACTAGTTACGGAACTCATTGAGTACTTCGGCTCTAATAAGCCTGTGGGTAAGGATACGGCGTCTGGCCTTTATGCGGGTATCGTCTTGGATACGAAGAATTTTACTATCCAAACGGGGGCTCGTACCTTTGAAGCGGCAGCCTTCCTCCGCCGGGCTGGAGCTAACCTTGACCTGGTAAAAGAACTCTTCCGTGATAGCTTGGACGAGGTTCAGGCTCGGGCAAAAATGCTCTATAATGCTCATGTGGAAGGGGGCATTGCCATTACAGAAGCGCCAGATTCCTTGGGGCAAGAGGCGACGCTTGTATCCGCTCAGGCAGCTGATCTCTTGATCCAAACGGAAGGGATAGAAGGGGCCTTTGTCCTCTATCATCTACCAGATGGGGCTATTGGTATTTCTGCTCGCTCTCAAGGGAAGCTTAATGTACAATTGGTTATGGAAGCCATCGGTGGTGGCGGCCATCGGACGGTGGCTGGTGCCCAAGTGGCTCATATGACGACGGAAGAATTAGAAAAGACCATTCGCCAAGTAGCGATTGAGCAATTACAAGAGGAGGAATAAGCATGAAAGTAGTATTGCTTGAAGATGTAAAAAAAGTCGGTAAAAAAGGTGAAATCGTAGAACTTTCAGAAGCCTATGCCCGCAATGTAATCATTAAAAAGGGATTGGGTTTGGAAGGAACAGCAACCAACCTAAACAATGCAAAGCAACAACAAGAATCCAAGGAGTTCCATACCGCTCAAGCCACTGACGAAGCTAAGGTCTTGGCTAAGCAATTGGAAAAGGTTGAAGTTACCATTCCTGTTAAGATGGGGGAAAATGGTAAGGTCTTCGGTTCTATTACTGCTAAGGATGTGGCAGATGCTGTAAAAGCCGCCTACAAGGTAGAATTGGATAAGAAGAAATTGGATATTAAAGAAGCGATTAAGACCTTGGGTACTCATGATGTTATCGTTCGCGTACACCCATCCATCACATCTACTATTAAGGTTCATGTAGTAGAAGGTAAATAATAGACTGTTTAAGGGATATGATATAGGCTACCTACCATGTGGGTAGCCTATATTAGTCAAATAAAGGAGCAACGTATGGACGCACGTATACCACCACAGAATACGGAAGCGGAGAAGGCTATTTTGGGGACCTTGCTTACCTCTGAAGAGGCGGGAGACCGGGTATTGGACCTCGTCAAGGCGAGTGATTTTTACACGGATGCCCATCGTATTATTTTCGAAGCCATTCAAACTATTATTCACAAGAATAAAAAGGCGGATCTTATCCTCCTGACGGATGAACTAGATCGCATTAACAAGTTAGAGACGGTAGGGGGGATTGCTTATATTTCCTCGCTGACTGATATGGGAGCCGTGTATAATGTGGAAGAATATGCCAATATCGTAGCGGAAAAGGCCCAATTGCGCCGTCTTATCGATGTGAGTAATAAAATCATCGGCATGTCCTATGCCGGTGATGAAGAACCGAAGTCCATCATTGAGGACGCGGAAAAGATGGTTCTCAATGTGGCTGGCCAAGTTCATGGAGAATCCGCCTTTGCCCGTATGGGTGATGTGGTCATGGGGAATCTAGCTCGTTTGGATGAGATTCAACAGCAAGATGGGACCCTTACAGGCTTGCCTACTAACTTTAGAGATTTGGATAAAATCACGGCAGGGTTACAAAAGTCGGACCTCATTTTGGTGGCGGCGCGGCCTTCCATGGGTAAGACCGCCTTTACGTTGAATCTAGCTCAAAATGTGTCCATTATCTATGGCAAGAAGGTGGCTTTTTTCTCCTTGGAAATGTCTAAGGAGCAATTGGTTGGCCGTATTCTGTCCTCCGTGGCAGAAGTGTCCTCTGAAAAGCTCCGTGTTGCCGATCTCAACGGGGATGAATGGGGACGGGTTCTCAAGGCTGCGGAAACCATGTCTAACGCTCCTCTTTATATCGATGATACTCCTGGCTTGACCGTTCAGATGATGCGGTCCAAGCTCCGTCGCCTCAAGGCGGAGCAGGGCTTAGATTTGGTCGTCGTCGACTATATTCAGCTTATGCAAGGTTCTTCCTCAGGGCGCCAAGGGGAGAATCGACAACAGGAGATTTCCGATATTTCTCGTAACCTTAAGTTGATTGCCCGGGAATTTAATGTACCTGTTATCGCCTTATCCCAGCTTTCACGGTCTGTAGAACAACGGCCTGATAAGCGACCACTCCTCTCTGACCTCCGCGAATCTGGGTCTTTGGAACAGGATGCGGATATCGTTATCTTCCTTTACCGGGATAAGTATTATGAGCCAGAGACGGAAAAGGGTGATATTACAGAAGTTATTATTCGTAAGCATCGGTCTGGGTCCCTAGGGACCGTAGAACTGGTCTTCCAAGGGGAATATACCCGCTTCCGGGATGTGGCCTATAATCGGGATGATAGCCAGGCCTAAGAAGGTATTTGTACTAGCGTTAAGCCACTGTTAGATTGGTTTATTAATCTTACGTTATACCAGTTGACGAATCGATAAAATAGGATTAAAATACAACATATGAACAGATGTTCATATGTTGTATTTTTTTATGCCTATGACTATTTGTATACGTATTGTTAGCCTTTACCTAAGGAGTTATGATGGACAAGATATTTCTTTTAGAAGGTCTCAATTGCCCTAACTGTTCTGCCAAGATTGTGGACCGCATCAAGGCTATATCGGGTATTGAATCTGCTGATTTTACCCTGGCGACTCAGCAGTTGCGGGTGGAGACATCCCTTGCGGATGATGATCGCTTAATCAGTGAATTCCAGGCTATTTGTGACGCTATTGAAGAGGGGGTTACCGTAAAACTCTATAGTCGCCCTCCTAAAGGGTCCCTCCTAGTAGAGGAAGAAGAGGAGGAAGAAGAACTGACCTGGTTTGATAAGTTGGCTATGATTTTAGCCGCTTTGGCTACGGCTTATGAAATCCTCATCCAGTTTGTTCCTTCTGTAGAATTACCTGAGCAACCTGAGATGGTTATCTTTACTATTATCTATCTCATGATTGCTTATCCAATCTTGAGGGTGGCTTGCAAGAATATTGGCAAGGGTCAAGTGTTTGATGAAAACTTCCTTATGGCTATCGCCACCATAGGGGCTCTCGTCATCGGCGAATACCCAGAAGCGGTAGGGGTTATGCTCTTCTACCGGATTGGGGAATGGTTTGAAGACCGGGCGACGGAACAAAGTCGGTCTGAAATCATGGGTGCCGTGGATATGCGGCCGCAAGAAGTACGTCTTCTCGATAAGGATGGGACGATCCAAGTGGTGGCCCCTGAATCCGTAAAGGTAGGCGATTTTGTAGAAGTTCGCCCTGGGGATACTATTCCCTTGGATGGAACCTTGGTGGAAGGGGAAAGTCAAATCAATACAGCCCCTGTAACAGGTGAACCAGTACCTGTAAAAGCTCGCGTAGGTACCCAGGTCTTATCTGGCTGTATCAACGAAAGTGCCCGCATCGTTCTCAAGGTGGATAAGCTCTTAGAAGAATCCATGGTCAGCAAGATTTTAGATGCTGTAGAAAATGCGGCTGCATCTAAACCAAAAATCGATCGCTTTATTACTCGCTTTGCCCGGGTCTATACGCCTATCGTTGTAGTTTTGGCGGCTGCGGTAGCTATCATCCCATCCCTTATTACGGGTGACTGGTCCAAATGGGTTTATACAGCCCTTACCTTCTTGGTAATTTCCTGCCCTTGTGCCTTAGTACTCTCGGTGCCATTGGCCTTCTTCTCAGGGATTGGTAATGCCTCTCGTAATGGGATTCTCCTCAAGGGCGGCCTCGTTATCGAAGCCTTAGCCAAGATTAAGGCAGTAGCCTTGGATAAGACGGGTACCATTACTAGTGGTATCTTCTCCGTTCGCCAAGTAGAAGGGGATAGGGAATTGGTGTTGACCTTGGCTTCCTCCTTGGAAAAGGCATCCAACCATCCTATCGCGCAATCCATCGTAGAAGCCTCCAAGGCGGAGGAGATAGATCCAGCTTTGGCTAATGATATTAAGGAAATCGCTGGGGAAGGTTTGGTCGGTCAGCTTCCTGAAGGGCAAATCCTCGTGGGGAACCGTCGCCTTATGGATCGGTACCAAGTAGCGGCTTTACCTGCCAATTCCGCCCACTATGGGACGGAAGTTTTCGTCGCCCAAGGGGGGCAGTTCCTTGGACGCATCCTCATTTCCGATGCCATTCGCCCTGATTCTCAGGCTGCCATTAAGGCTATCCAAGCTAAGGGGATTCAGGCTATTATGCTCACTGGTGACCGTCAAGAAAGTGCAGATTACATCGCTAAGGAAACAGGGATTAATGACGTGCGTGCCCACCTCTTGCCACAAGATAAACTGGCTGCTGTACAAGACCTTCGCAAGGCCTATGGGCCAACTATGTTCGTAGGGGATGGCATCAATGATGCTCCTGTATTAGCAGGTGCTGATGTAGGTGGTGCTATGGGGTCTGGTGCTGATGCGGCAATTGAAGCCTCTGACGTAGTCTTCATGAACTCCTCCTTAGAGGCCATTACCCATGTGCTCAATCTGTCTCATGTGGTGGTTAGCATTGCTTGGCAAAATGTAATCTTTGCTATCGGCATCAAGGTTTTAGTTATGCTTATGGGTCTCTTGGGTTATGCCAACATGTGGTGGGCTGTTTTCGCAGACACAGGGGTGGCCATGATTTGTATTCTGAACTCCATCCGTATCTTGTATAAAAAATATTAATATAGATTGTATCTAACTTTGAAAGTCCCTACTAGGGTGATAAGTAGACACTAGTCGCTTAAGAATCCTTAGGTAGGGGCTTTTTGTGTATACTTTCAGGGGTTAAATAAGGTATAATTTGATAGATAGGGTTCACTGTGAACCCCTTGTTTGGTTATTCGTGAGGAGGTGGCTTATGCTAACGGTATATAAACATATCGAAGAAGAACTGGTTTCTGATTTGACGGTGGCAGACGCAACAAAGGGGTCTTGGGTTAATTTGGTTAATCCTGACCCGGATGAGATCTCCCTCATCAATATCCTCACGGAGATTCCTACAGACGTGCTCAAGACAGCCTTGGATATGGAAGAACGGTCTCACGTGGAAATCGAGGATAATTATATCTTCGTCGTAATTAATATCCCAGTCCTTCGGGGATCGGATTCTTACGATACAGTCCCATTGGGGATTTTCCTGACTCCGGATTTCTTTATCACCGTATGTTTGGAAGAAACAGAAGTCCTCTACCCATTTATCAATAATGTGGTATCTACTTTCTATACCTATAAGAAGACCCGCTTCCTCTTCCAAATCCTCTACCGTACGGCGACTCTCTTCTTGCGGTACTTGCAACAAATCAACCGCCGGACAGATGATATCGAAGTACACTTGCGCCATTCTACCCGCAATCGGGACTTCTTCCAACTCTTAGAATTGCAAAAATCCATGACCTACTTCTCCTCTGCCCTCCGGACAAACGGTACGGTTATGGACCGACTTTTGCGATTGAGGGGCCATCAGTCTATGCGTCACCTTCTCAAGATGTACGAGGAGGATGAGGACCTCTTGGAAGACGTAATCATCGAAAATAAGCAGGCTATCGAGATGGTTGAGATGTACACCAATATTCTCATGAACATGATGAACGCCTTCACATCGGTTATCTCTAATAATCTGAATGAGGTCATGAAACTCTTGGCGGCCTTGACCATTATCTTGTCCGTGCCAACCATTATCTTCTCCCTCTGGGGGACCAACGTAACCCTGCCATTTGCTGAATCTGGGGTTATCGGTTTCGTGGAAGTTATCCTTATTGCTATCGTCTGCACTATCATTGCTATGGTGGCTATGTGGAAGCGAGATCTTTTTTAGGCATAGACCAGTTTGCATTTAGCTGATTGGCCTCTGCCGACCCAAGGGGTAGGGACTAGTTTTGTATCCTTACCCCCAGGCCTTTGCCTTAGGGCCTTCTTTTTGCTATAATTATATACATTCTTGGAGAGGTGTCCGAGTGGTTTAAGGAGCTGGTCTTGAAAACCAGTGATGCGGCAACGCACCGTGGGTTCGAATCCCACCCTCTCCGCCATAGTAGGAGTCGTGAATAACGGCTCCTTTTTTAGTATTGGGAGGTCTTCGAACCAAGGTTCGAACGCTTGAGAACCTTCAACTAGGCCCTCTACGTCGCTAGGGTCCTAGAGGACCAAGTTTTCAGGTTTCCCACACTCTCTCCGCCAATTTTTGATGCGTTTCCCTATGATATCGTAAGCTATCATAGGGTCTTTTTTATTAGGTTTTATCTGCTTTATCTATGTTCTTAGATATTGTGTGATACGGTACTTAATTTATCATTCTGCCCCTTTTTTGCCCCTTTTTGAAAGGGGGATATAGAGACTTCAGCAAGTAACTAGTACATATAAAAAAGACGGTACTTGCAGTACCGTCTTTTTTCTTTTGCGTTAAGCAATGCGATTTATTTATTTCCTTAGTCGCTTATTATATGACAACTTATCAGTAGTTTCGTAAAGATTTCTTATAAACTATAAGAGATGTGTAGTATACATGAAATACATTGTGTGCTCTATATGGGTTCTAATGTATGGAAGAAGTAAACAATGCCTATATTATGTGTGTTGACGGTACTTAAATCTAAAATTATAATGAAAATAAGATTAAATACTGTGGTTGCTATTTATATATATAAAAAGAGTGTAGGAAATGAAAAGACAATTACTAATGAAAGCTATGGTATTAGGTGCTATGGCTTGTTCTATTAGCGCTACAAGTTTTGCAGCTTATATAGAGGGGCAAGATAAAAGGGTGAATGGACAAGAGGCAGCAAGACGAGAGGCCGTACGTTCCCATTGGATGGACCGTACAGACATAGTCGTGGGAACTGGCATGGAAAGAACTGAGGGCAGTAGCAGCCAGGGTTACACCGGTCGCGGTGTGCCGAATGCTCCTCAGCCTAGTGCAAGTTCAGAGAAATCGCAGTCTATGGGGTTGGATCAGTTTTATATTGAGACATTGCAACCAATCACTCATTACGATGCGCATGCTAAGAACCTAGTCTTTGTACAGGGGCGGATTGGGCGTAGTGGTGAAAAGATCTCTCTTGATAAATTACATGACTACTGGGTTCCAGCCATGCCTGCGGGGACTTTTACAGTATATAACCATGAAACATACAAACAGGAATCCTTGGGGATGAATGCCAATGTTGGCCTTGGTTACCGTCGCCTTAGTGAGCACGAACATGCCTATGTTGGCCTCAATGCATTCTATGATCATGCCTTTAAGGGTGGTTATAAACGTATTAGCGGCGGCCTTGAGTATGTAGCGGGTCTTAATGAATTCCATGCTAATATCTACCAAAATATAGGGACTAATGGTAGACAACGCGTAAGCTTGCCTGGTCGAACTAATGCAAAGCTATATCCTTATGGGAGGGATAATAATCATCCTGAATACTATAATAACGGAGTAATTAGGTTTGAAAATCATTGGAGACTGACCGAGCAAGTGGCTGCGCGTGGTTTTGATCTGGGCTATGTACGAAGCTTTAAAAATGCTCGTTGGGCCCGTGTCTATGCGGATTATTATAAGTGGCGCGGTAGAGATGCTGTGAGAGTAGTGTATGAAAAATTAAGCAAGCGGGATGCCATCAGAGGCTTTAAGGTGGGAGCAGAATTCCATCTCACACCACATCTTACCCTTGATGCAGGTTACAAAACGGCATCTCATAATTTGAGTGGCCCTTATGTAAGCTTGAAGTATACAATCGGCAGGTCTAAGTTTGCTTGGCATGGCGGTAAGCATAGTGAAAGTGTCATTACAAGAGCTCGTGCTAAGATGCTTGATAAGGTACGCCGTAGCGATATGGTTGTTCATGATATCGTTCAAGAAGATTACGATCGTAGTATTTGGGATATTGGTTTATAAATTATTTCCATAGGGAGATAGATATCCAGAACGATTCCTTTTTAATGATTTTATATTAAATACAAGTATAATTATCTCTATAAACCCTCTAGGTTCTTACCTAGAGGGTTTATTTTATAGGTAGCTAGAGAGATAAGAATATTTTTTATAAGAGAGTTTGTAATTCTTTCTAGCCATCATCATTTATATTTTTCGAACATATGTTTGAATAAATTAAGGGCTTTTGTTATACTGAATATAGATATAAGGAGGTGATAGGGTGGCTTCTGGGAATAGGAAGCGCATGTACATGTGTATTGATTTAAAATCTTTTTATGCATCTGTTGAATGTGCTGATTTAGGTGTAGATCCCTTTAGTACGCCCTTGGTGGTAGCAGACCGGTCACGGGGCAAGGGGGCTATTACATTAGCTATATCGCCGGCCCTTAAAAAGATGGGGGTAAAGAATCGGGTTCGGCTCTTTCAGATTCCTTCTCATATTGAGTACATTACGGTCAAGCCGCATATGAAGCGTTATATGGAAGCATCTGCCCAGATTTATGGGACTTTGCTCGATTATATTTCTCCTGATGATATCCACGTCTATTCCATCGATGAATACTTTATCGACATCACCCCCTATCAGGGGCTCTATAAAAAGAGCCCTCGCCGTTTAGCCCAGCTTCTCTTAGATGCTATCTTACAAGCCACTCATATTTGTGCCACTGTTGGGATAGGGACTAACCTTTTCTTGGCTAAAATTGCCCTGGATGTATTAGCCAAGCATGCTCCCGATTTTATTGGTTATTTAGATGAAAGCTTATTTAGAGAGCAGATTTGGCACCATAGGCCTCTTACAGATATATGGCAGATTGGTCCTGGTATTGCTAATCGCTTGCGCAAGTATGGGGTGCATGATCTCTATGGGATTACTCAGTTGCCAGAGGCCAAGCTCTATAAGGAGTTTGGCGTTGATGCAGAGCTCCTGATTGATCATGCCTGGGGGCGAGAATCCTGTACAATCGCGGATATTCATGCCTATCGTCCAGTTAAGCACTCCCTGTCGCAAAGTCAGATACTCTTGCGGAATTATAGGGCAGACCAAGCTCGTTTACCCCTACGTGAGATGGTAGAGGCTTTGACCTTAGAACTGTTACAAATTAAGGCTCTCACTAAGTGCGTCCAGGTCCGCATTGGCTATGCCTCGGATGAGTTGCGATCTACAGGGGGATCACGAACCCTGGGGGCCTACACGGATTCCTTCCAAACCTTACTGCCTATTGTCATGGCTCTCTTCGATAAACATCTCAGGCCTAATGAGGATATACGTCGCCTAGGGGTTACTTTCGAAGATTTAGTTAATAAGGAGGCCATACCTAGGCAGGGAGACCTCTTTGCCCCTACTAAGGAGCAGGAGGAACAGAGGGAGGAGGATATTCAAAAGGCTCTATTATCGATTAAGGGCCGCTTTGGAAAGAATGCCATCCTTCGGGCTTCTAGTTTAGAGGAAGATGGAACTATTCGCTATCGGAATACCTTGGTAGGGGGCCATAACGGGGAATAAAGAAGTTTTCGGTTAGGGATTGGGTGGTTTTTGTTTAGGACTAGGAGGCAGAATGAAGGGAAAAATGTCACGCTTACAAAGGGCCAAACAGTTCATGCCCTTTGCCGCCCTTAAAGGGTTTGACTCTTTATTAGCGGCGGTAGCTCGTCATAAAGAAGAACCATTCGAACTGTCAGAGGATCAAGTAGAGGCCTTAGATCGATCATTGCGATCCTTGACCTGTGGCGATTGGGTCCGAGTGACCTTCTATGATCGGGGTACCTATAGAAGTGAAGAAGGTCCTCTTACTATGGTTAGTAAGAGCCTACAGCTCCTTTCCGTTTCTGATAGGGTCATTCCTTTTAGAGATTTAAAGGATATAGGATGGTTAGCAATAAAAAAGTCGAGGCCCTAGGGTCTCGACTTTTTTGTTGGATCGATTTATTGGAACGATCTCTTTCAAGGAATTCTTTTTATTATTTACTAGCATTAGCCATAGCTGCTGCATAGGTAGCAGCATTCATAGGTTTGTTATTGGCATTTTTAGGGTCTTGGATGATGGCTTTAAGGTCCGCATCGTAGTTAGGGTTTACAGAGATGGCTGTTGGATTTTGTGAGCTAGACCCCGCTTGGTTAGCAGGCGTAGATTGTGGTATAGCCACGCGTGATGCTGTAGGAAGGGCTGCTTCTTCAGCGCTAGCATAACGAGCCGGACTAGTAGATTGGTTATCTCCTTCTAGGACAATTACATTGCCTTGTACAGAGAGAACTTTGCGCCCTTGGTAGTAGCCAGTTTTAGCGGCTTCTTGCGCTTCTGGGGAGATGTCACCTTCCTTTGTTACGGGGATCGTGGAGTTAGCGTCAGCTACGGCTTGATTAGAATTTGTTTCAGCTGTTTGTTCAGCAGTGCTTGCATTGCCTGCTATAGGTTGTTGGCCCATGATGATGGAAGCACTAGTTGCTGTTTTATAGTCCGTAGTGGTTACTAAGCCAGGGGCTGGGGTGCCATTTTGAATATAGTCAGGGCCAGGTACGGAAGCGCCTGCCTCGAGGGCTTTAGCAGAGGCTGCATAGCGGTCGTGGTTGGCTTGGATTTCTTCTTGTAAGGCAATCAAGCTAGCAGGTTTATTGACAGTTTTCTTGGCGCCTACGAATGGGGCGGAAATAGCTAAGCTTGTAATGGTTGCAGCAGCAAGGACTGTTAAGATTTTTTTATTCATAATAACCTCCGTCATTAATTTATCATGTTCTGCCTCAAGTATACCATACTTAAGGTGTTAACTAGGCCCTTTAGGGGTATAATAGGGAGTAAGTTTATATAAATTTTAGCTTTAACTAGGAAAGGGATGGACCTATGAGTCAGGTTGAGGATAGAGTCATAGAAGCATATATAGGCCCTGCAGGGACTGGCAAGACCCAGGCTGCCTATGAGTGGATTAAGAAGACCTTGGAGGCTCATCCAGGGGAGACCCTTATCCTCTTGGTGCCTGATGCAGCTACCTATAAGGCAGAACGGGATTTAGCAACCTATATGGGGGGAGGCTTTTCTTCCGTACGGGTTGTGGGTTTTAGTCGCCTGGCTTATCAGATCTATCAATCCCTAGGGGCTCGTGCGGTCAGAGAGGAAGGCCTGTCTAAGGTGGGCCGCAACCTTCTTCTTCGCCTAGCTATGAAACGGAGCCAGCAGGAGGCGCATCTCTTGAATCAAGCCTTAAAGCAGGCTCAGTTTTCCGATGTGTTGGGTTCCCTTATGACTGAATGTAAGTCCTTTAAGGTGGGTCCAGAAAATCTACGAACTAGTGCTGATAAGGTTCAAGATCCTAATTTAGGAGAAAAGCTAAAAGAATTAGCCAGCCTCATGGAGGCTTATGATGGTTTAGTTAAGGAGGCAAATTTAGATGATCGGGAGGGACTTGAAGTTCTCATAGAGGCCCTTAAGGATTCGCCTCTCTTGACCAAGGCTCACGTGGTCATCGATGGCTTCCATTGGTTTACCCCCCTTCAGTATGAACTAATTTATAACCTAGTAAAGCAGGCTCAGCGGACCTTAATCACCATAACCCTTCCTAGTGATGCTAAGGAAATTGCTTATCAATCTACGCCAGGAGCCCTTTTTAGCCGCCCTTATGAGGTTTATACGACTCTTAAAGGAAGGTATGGGCAGGCCCTTAAGGTCACCTTTTTCAAGAATTTCTACCGCTATAGTGATGGTTATTCTGCCAAGAATGATACATTAGGACCTATATCGCCTTTGGAAGATTTGATGGCAGGCTTCTTTGGTCGCCCTCAAGTAGTCAGCGCATGGGGTGCTGATGATAAGAAGGAGAAAAGTCCTAGAAATCTAGAAAAAGAAAGGGGTCGTATCCCCATCATAGCAGCCTATAACAGGGAACGTGAGGCAGATGAGGTAGTTCGCCGTATACTGGCCTTAGTAGAGGAAAAGGGGGCTCGTTATCGCGATTGCATGATTGTACTCAGGGATTCTGAGACCTATGGAGACACCCTGGAAAAAGCCTTCCAAACCTATGAAGTGCCCTATTTTATAGACCAACAAAAACCTATGCGGACGCATCCCTTGGCGGATATGATGACAGCTCTTTTGGAGGTAGTCCGCTATAATTATAATAATGACGCTATTTTCCGCTTACTCAAGACCGACCTAGTGCCTGTAGGTCCTGATTTGGACCTAGAGGATGCTCGCTTCCGGGTGGATCAGTTAGAAAATTATTGCCTGGAATTTGGTGTCCATCACTACAAGTGGGATATGCCTAGTTGGCCATGGATGGTTAAGGGCCCTGATGGAAAGGCCTATAGTGACCTAGAAGAGGACCGCCATAAACAAGTGAATGAAACCCATAGGGCCATTATGGACTGGTTGGAGGATTGGTTCGACTTTGCATCTAAGGTGGATGGTCATACCGGTCGTGAATGGGCTCAAGAAATCTATGGAGTGTTAGACCGCCTTGGGGTAGCTGAGACCCTCTACAGGTGGGCTCAAGAGGCCGATGAGGCTGGAAAGCCTGTAGAAAAGGCTAGCCACGAACAGATGTATAGCCAGGTCATGAACTTCCTCGATCAATTGGCTAGGGTAGGCGGCGACCAGTTCTTATCTTTGGATGAGTTGGCCCTTCTCTTAGAGGAAGGCTTGGAGGATATGAACTACTCCATGGTGCCACCTAGCCTAGACCATGTCTTGGTGACGACCGTAGAACGGGGCTATACGCAAGAGCGTAAGCACGTTTTCGTTATGGGCCTCAATGATGGCCTCTTTCCCCGTAAGATGGGGGATGAAGGCCTTATCAAGGATCGGGAACGAGCGGCCTTGGCCGAAGTGGACCTCAACCTCGCTGGTGGCGCCTTGGCCCAGGCCTTTAATGAAAATTTCCTCTTTTACCTAGCTTGCTCTCGGGCCCAAGAGTCCTTGACCTTGTCCTATGCTAACCTATCCGGTGAAGGAGAGGCGGCTGAGCCGGCTTTGGTTATTAAACGACTTATAGACTTAGGTTATGCAGCGGATCCTTATGTTGTGGGATTAATCTTGCCGATGAGTCAGGATGGAGAAGGGGACGCCTATGAGGGACGGCCAGAATTTTCCTATATGTGGAATCCGCGTCAGGCCCTTAGTCTCCTATCAAGTCGCTGGGGAGAATTGGTGGATGGACAGACCCTATCTAGCCCTTGGTGGGCCCTTTTTGACTGGGCTATGGAAAATCCTACTTATCGATTGCGCTTGATGGAAATTAGCCGAGGCCTATTTGATACTAACGAGGTGACGCCTATCCATAAGGATGTGGTAGAGGGTCTCTTCCTATCTAATAATTACATGACCGGATCGGTGACCCGCCTCGAAAAGTACCAGGCCTGTCCTTTTAAATTCTATGCTGAATACGGCCTTAAATTAAAAGCCCGTAAGGTGGCTAGTTACGGGGCTCCTGAAATTGGGACCCTCCTCCATGATCACCTAAAAACCTTAGGTGACCAGCTCCTCAAGGAGGGGAAAGATTGGCGTAATCTCAGCCCAGAGGAGCTTCACGAACGCTGCCAAGCAGTCGCTAAAGAGGGCATGGACCAGTCCCTCTTGGGCTATTCTGACCTAGGCGAAGAGGACCGCCTAGATGGCCAAGAGGGGGCCCTTGAAAGCCCTCATGACGCCTCTGATGCGGCCTATAATAAGGCCCGTTATGATCGCTTAGTCAAAACTTTAGAGGCCACTGTAAGACGTCTGGTTGATTGGTCGAAAAAGAGTGAATTTTCTATGGATGCCCTGGAAAAATCCTTTGGCATGCCAGGAGGCTGGCCGTCTGTAGATATCGATTTAGGCCTTGGTAAGAAGGGGGCTAAAATCAAACTCCAAGGACAAATTGACCGCATCGATACATGGAAAAATGGCGATGCTACTTACGGTCTTATCGTGGACTATAAGACCGGTAAGGCTACGATTTCCGGGGGTGAGCTCTATTATGGTCTTAAGCTTCAGCTCTTGACTTACTGGATGGCCTATACCCGTGTTAAGGGCAATGAGGGGATTATTCCGGCTGGCACCATTTATACGCCTGTGAAGAATGCTAAACTATCGGTTAGTCGCCCTCTTTCAAAGGATCAAGCCATTAAGGAATTTGAATCGGCTGATGTGTATAGAAATTTCGGTTATTTTAGCAATTCTCCCGATGTTCTCATGAATATGGATGAGCTCAAGACTATGGATGGCCCCAAGATTAATTATAAGGCGGGCCACTATGTACCAGTGCGCCTTACTAAAAATGGAACCGATATCAATAAGCAAGACCGATGGAAGACTAAGAGCCTAGGCGACTATCAAGTTATGACCTCCTACGTAGCCCACAAGATGGGGGAAATTGGCCAAGGTATTGGCCGTGGGGATTTTGCTATTCGCCCTTATATGTATAAGAAAGCTAATGCTTGTTCCTATTGTGATTACAAGACGGTGTGCCGCTTTGAATCCAGCCGTAACCGCTATAATTATTTGGATTCTCTTACAGAAGATCAGGCTCTGGATAAGATGAGAGCCGACTTAGGTATAGAAGGAGTACAAGGAGGTGAAGACAATGGCAACTAATTGGACAGAGGATCAGGTCGCGGCCATTGATTCTCGTAACCAGTCCCTCTTGGTAGCCGCTGCAGCGGGGTCTGGTAAAACAGCGGTCCTCACAGAGCGCATCATTCAGCGCCTTAAAGATAAGGATCATCCCTTGCAGGTACAGGAATTGTTGGTAACGACCTTTACAAAAGCATCCGCAGGAGAAATGAAGACTCGGATTGGAAGTGCCTTGGCCAGCGAACTAAAAAAAGATGACTTGGACCAAGAGACTCGTAAGCATTTGGAAAATCAACTCAAGCTCTTACCATCGGCTCAAATTTCTACCCTTCACTCCTTCTGCCAATGGGTTATTCAGTCTTACTTCTACGCTGCTGACATCAACCCTCGAGCCCGTATTGGTAATGATGGGGAGATGGCCCTCATGCGGTCTGATATCCTCCACGACTTAATCGTAGGGGCTTATGATTGCTTGGCCAAGGACCCCGATGATGATCCCTACCATATCTATGTCTTGGCGGATATGTTTAGTGATGATAAGTCCGATGCTAACTTAGAAGAGTTAGTTTTAGCTATTTATACCTTTGCTATGGCTATGGCAAACCCAAAGAAGTGGCTTTTGGAGTCCCTGGGTGACTACCGACAAATCCTGGAGAAACCCCTCCTAGAAACCACTTGGGGATCTTACTTCTGGCAGGACATGAAGGAATCTATGGAGGGCGCCATCAAGCATTTATCGGCCTTGTATGAACTGGTGCAAGGTCCTATGGGAATGTCCTTTTACCAGGACCACTACGATGTTCTTAAGGCTAAGTTCGCCCCCTTTGAAGCCGCTATGGAAGCGGGCTCTTGGGATGCCTTCCACAGGGCTCTTGTAACCTATGATGGGACTGGCTATAAGCAGTTTCGGGAGAATAAGCAAACCAAGGCCTTTACGGATGAGGGGCTTAAGGCCCAGGCTAAGGTTCATCATAATGAGGTTAAGAAGTATCTGACCAGTTTAAAGGAATCTGTCTTTGCTGTATCAGAAACTGCTTGGCGTGAGCAGGTTAAAGACCAGATTCCTGTTTTAGAAGGCTTGATTAATCTAACCTTAGACTTTAAGGTGGCCTATGACAAGGCTAAGCACGATGGTGGGCTCATGGACTTTAATGATCTAGAGCACCTCTGCCTCAAGATTCTTATTGAGCCTGGAACAGAAGATCAAAAGATACCAGAGCCATCACAGGTGGCTAAGGAATTGCAGGATCGTTTTCAAGAAATCATGGTAGATGAATACCAAGATACATCTGGTGTACAGGAAGCCATTATTAACTTAATCTCCCGAGAACGTAACCGCTTCTATGTAGGGGACGTTAAACAGTCTATCTACTCCTTCCGCATGGCTGATTCGGATTTGTTTATGGATAAGTATTTGTCCTTCAAAACTGACCAAAATGGGGATGACTTAGGGCAAGTAGTGGAACGGCGGATTGATTTGGCTAAGAACTTCCGGTCGGATAAAAATGTCTTGGCCGTGACTAATTTTATTTTCTATCAAATCATGTCAGCCCCTGCAGCTGAGTTGGACTATGGTCTTAAGGAGGCTTTAGTGCCAGGAAGAGTGGTCAAGAATCCTCCCGATGGGTCCGGTGACCTAGGGCAGTGGATTGGCGGTTCCGTAGACCTCCTTTTGGCTGATGTAGCTTCAGCTAAGGCGCAAGGTCAGGTGCCGGATGAAGCGGACGAGGATGATCCTGGTGAAACTCCTGAGGCGCAGGATATAGAAATGGCCCTCATCGTCGATGAGATCAAAAAATATACAGCCAAAGACGAAAGCGGTAGAGCTCTTTACACCGTACAGGATAAAGATGGGTCCTTCCGTCCAGTAGAGTATAGGGATATAGCCATTCTCCGCCGGTCCTTGGCCGGTTATGGCAACCGCTTGGTGGAGGCTCTTCGCAATGCAGGCATTCCTGCCTATGTGGAAGAAAATACGGGTTACTTTGAATCCATGGAGATTCAGTTGCTCTTAGCGCTCTTACAAATTATTGATAATCCAGAGCAAGACCTCCCTATGGCCGCTGTCTTACGGTCCCCTATGGTAGGGCTCACAGCTAATCAAATTGGTCAGATTCGTCTTCTCGGCAAGACCTCCCTCTGGTCCCTCTTGCCAGATTACCTAACAACCTATGCTGGACAAGCCCCTGATGCTGTTGAACTTGTGGGTCTCTTTGTTGAGCGCATGAAGGCTTGGCGGACCATGGCCCGTAGACAAGGCGCAGCAGAGCTTTTATGGAACATTTACCAAGAACTGGACTATGTTAATTATGTATCAGCCTTACCTAAGGGTTTAGTTCGCAGGGCTAATGTTTTGGCTCTTTTAGGCCGAGCTCAAGATTTTGAGTCATCTGGATTTAAGGGGTTGTTCCGCTTCCTTCGTTTCGTGGAAAATTTGCGGGATTCCTCCCAAGACTTGGCCGTAGCTAAGGTGCTTTCAGAAGCAGATAATGTAGTCCGTATTATGACCATCCACAAATCCAAGGGCTTGGAGTTTCCGCTGGTCTTCCTATCTGGAGTGCAAAAGAAATTTAACATGCAAGACCTGAATCGGTCCCTCCTACTTCATAAGAAGGGGGGGATAGGTCTCAAAGGTTATTACCAGGACTACCGAATTATGTATTCATCCTTGGCCTCCCTCTATAATGCCCAGCTCAAGAAGAATGCTCTCAAGGCAGAAGAGGAACGAATTCTCTATGTAGCTTTGACACGGGCTAGGGACAAGCTAATTTTGACTGGCACCATTGAGAATAAGGAAAACATAGGTAAATCTAATGGGGCTAAGGCGTCTGTAGATGAAGCCGATGATACTAAGGTATCTCTAGCTCAATCAAGTGAGAACAAGAACGATACTCCTACATCTAGCCAGGTCCTAACCCTTTCTCAAGCTACAGCTGACCGCTTGATTGGCCCAGCTCTGGCTGAAAGTGGGCGTCAATTACCAAAGGACCTGATCCTATCTGCTAACTCGTACTTAGATTGGATTCTTATGGCCTTTGCTCGTCATGGCATAGGCGGAAGTCTATTGCGTATGTCCATGGGTGATAATAAAGTTGAGATGGAGGATAAGGATATCCTTAATGAGATGATTCCAGATCGGGAAAATTCTAAGATTCATGTAGAAATCTTGGATGGCAGTGCCTATCAATTGGCTGATAGAGCCAAGGGGGCGACCGATTCAGACTTGGCCTATATTAAGAAGGCTACGAGCCCAGACGGGCAAGGCGCTAAGGGTAACGAAGAGCTACCAGGCACTCGCTACCATAAGGAAGGCCTTCCTAAAGAGGTTCTAGACCGATTTAACTTCTCCTATGGTTTTTCCGAGGCTACCCGGACGGCGGCTAAGATTTCTGTATCGGAAATTAAGCGCCGTTTTCAAGAGGCTGAGGAAGAGGCTAGAGCCCTCAATGCGGATCGTGGCCATGATGGGGACTATGCTTTTTCCGCAATCGACCAGGCGAAGGCTGGAGAGCTTGAAAGATTAGTAGGGCCAAAGGCCTTTGATTCACTAGGTCAATCCAAGACCCTAGACCAAGCCATTGCTAATTCTCCTTTTGGCCGCAAACCTGCCTTTTTAGAAGATTCTGAAGAAGACCTTATGGCAGGGGCTCATTGGGGTACTCTCATGCATGAAGCTATGCAGTACCTACCCCTAGCAGACTACGACCAAGCTTCCTTGCAGATGGCGCTATATTCTTTGGTAGATAGGGAATTCTTGCGCTTAGACGAAGTTACTCAATTGGATCAAAGAGCTTTATTAGCCTTCTTCCAGTCTCCTCTAGCTGACCGGATGCGCCAATCAGACCGAGTAGAACGAGAATTACCTTTCTCTATGCTATATCCGGGCCAATCCGTATATCCTAATCTAGAAGAGGGAGAAGACCTCTTCCTCCAAGGGATTATCGATAGTTGCTTCTTGGAAGAGGGGGCTTGGGTTTTGGTAGACTACAAGACAGATCGCCTCTATAAGGAAAAAGACTTCGTAGACCGCTATCATGTTCAATTGGAACTTTATTGTCAAGCGCTAGCTAAGGTGACGGGAATTCCAGTTAAAGAAGCGTACATTTATAGCTTCCGGTTGGGAAAGGCTATTCCTGTAGAGATATAATCATTGAGTATAATTACAAAAGAGACGACCTTTAAAGGTCGTCTCTTTTGTTTGATAGGGGATAGAAAAAAGCCCCCGCATATGCGGAGGCCTTTTTCTTTGAGAGTGTGTATTTGTGTGTTTAAAAGGGATGTCTATAATATACACAGGATATATAACGAAACAAGCTATAAATTATAAATAATTAATAAACTTTACTATCTTACTACTTATGGTTATATGATAAGTTTATTTTTTGGGATTCTTTCTATGGCCAATAGGAGCATAGACCTTGAGGGCTTGGGGTAATACTTCCAAGTCCACTGGCAGGTAAGGTCCCTTGTCGCCATCCATATTGGTAGGTAGATCATCTACGGTGCTGAGCAATTCGATGCGGGCTTTTTTTACGGTTAGAATTTTAGCATATTTAGACTTGTAAATGGAGCCAGACATGATAAGAGGCAGGACGGAAAGTATATCTAGGATAAAGTATTCCTTAAAGATGACAATCCGCATATAGCCATCGTCTACAGCGGCAGGAGGCATGAATTTTTCAAAGGAAGAGACTACATTGGTTAGGAGGGCCAAAACCAGTGGGGATTTAACCACAAAGTCCTCACCTTGGTCTGTGATGATGCGGTAGGCGAAGTCCTTGGTGGTAAAGAGGGCTTGACCAGCTCGTAAGAAATAGGCCAGAGGACCTAGCGCTCGTTTTTCCTTGATGGATACTTCTTCAATGACCTTAGGGATGACACCAGCTGCTATGTTATTGCAGAAGAACTTATCATTGCAGCGGCCCACATCGATGCGCCGAATATTGTCGTGATTAATGCGGTGGATAGCCGCTAAGGGATGACGAGGAATGCCCAAGGCTCGGGCCATATCGTTAACCGTTCCAACAGGGATAAAGCCAAAGTTAACCTTAAAGCCCCCTTGGGCTACGCCGTTCATGGTTTCATTGACGGTACCATCACCACCCATACAAAAAACGGCATCGAAATCATGGTCGCTGGCATCTTTTGCAAAGCGAGTTGCATCTCCTTCGCCTTCCGTATACTTGACTTCTACGTGGTCGAAGAGGGTGCCTAATTTCATTTGTAAGTCCATGACATACTTGCGGGCAGCACCGCCACCGGATGATGGATTCACAACAACTAAACAACGGCTCATGAGAGCATCTCCTCATCTCTTGCTATGCGAGAACAGAATTGACACTAGAATAGGCGTCAACTATACTTAAGTTAATTATAGGGCTATTAACCCTAGGTATTATATTATACTTTGTATTTTCTATTCATGAAAGTACCTTTCACAAGAGAGAAATACATTCCACAATAAAAGTGTGTAAATAGGAGTCTAATTATGGACGATAATGAGGTCTATCAATTTTCCCGTAGTGAAACTATGGGACGTTTGCCCCTCAGTGAACAAGTCTATTTGACCCTCAAGGAAGCAATCTTGAGAGGTAAGGTAAAACCAGGTGTGAAGCTCAATGAAGTGGCCATTGCAGATCAAATGGAAGTATCTGCCACGCCAGTGCGGGAGGCTTTCCGCAAGTTGGCTAAGGATAACCTAGTTGTGATTAAACCTTGGAAGGGAGTCCGGGTTAAAGGCTATACAGCGGAAGAGATTGTAGCTATGTACCAGTGCCGGGAAGTCATGGAGGGTTTGGGAGCCCGCCTTTGCGCAGAGCATGCGACGGAAGAGCAGGTGGAAGAGCTCAAGGGTCTCTGCCAAAAAATGCATAGCATGGCAGATCCGGAAGAACGGGTTGAAGTTAATTCAACCTTCCATAGCCTTATTGCGACTTATTCGGGCAACGAAAAAGTGGTGGACTATTTGAGTGATTTTCGGGAAATGGTCAACCGGGACATGTACATTTCTACCATGGACTTGGGGCGGACTAATTCCTGTGATGCAGAACATGATCAAATCGTGGCGGCTATTGCCAATCACGATGGGGAAAAAGCAGAAAGCCTCATGCGGACTCATATCCGCAATGCTTTTGTATTTAAGAATGCTCATGCAGAGCTTAGAAAAAAACAATTTGGACAGGAAACACTATAGGTTACTATGAAAAATAGTCCCTCCACTCATGCTCAGTGGGGGGACTATTTTTGTATGAGACTACATGAAGGCTCTACGGGCCTGCGCTATCTTGTTGCGTATATCCATACGGACTAGGTCTTCTGGATCCTGGGTGAGAATCTGAATAGGGTCCTTATTAACACCGCGACATATGGCGAAGAAAAGGTCTAGGGATAGACCGGCTAGGCACTGGCCGCTTTCAATCTTAGCTATATAAGAGGCGCTGATACCGGTCACTTGGCCTAATTCCTTCTGAGTTAGGCCCAAGAGGCGGCGACAATAGCTGATCTTTTCTCCGATTCGTTGGAATTCTTGACTATCTAGTGCTATCTCTTTACTACTCGACATGGGGTATTCCTCCTTGTAAAACAGAAACCTTGCTTTTAGTATAGGGCGATAGTCCCTAAAAAGCTAAGGTCATATATGACCTAAGAATTCCATAGGTTTTTATGGACCCCAGTGTTACAATGCTAAGTGTAGACTATACTAGATTAGGTTGGACAAAAGGTTTTTACACTATGGATAAAGTACTTGTTATTGCTCTAGGGGGGGCCTTAGGAGCCCTCATCCGTGTATATAGTGGTGAGTGGATTATGGCTCGTTTGCCTGGTGATTTTCCTTATGGGACTATGGTGGTTAACTGCCTAGGAGCCCTTTTAATTGGCCTTTTTCTAGGCCTCTTTATGGAGCATTCCGAATGGCCAGCCTGGGCCAAGTATCTCTTGGTTGGTGGGGGGCTAGGGGCCTTTACTACCTTTTCTACCTTTGCCTTTGAACTTTTGCAGCTGCTTATGGACGGGGCTTATATAGGTGCTCTTGCCTATGGGGGGATTCAGTTAGTAGGTGGTCTTTTTGTATGTTATGTGGGGCTCGTATTAGCCCGTCTTTTGGCTTAAGGAGGGCCTCTTATGAAAGAAATAGAAACCAGCCAAGCCGTGGGCCAAGTCCTTTGTCACGATATCGTCCGCATTGTCATTGGTCAAACTAAGGAAACCGCTTTTAAGAGGGGCCATGTCATCCGTCAAGAGGATGTAGAAGCCCTCTTACAACTGGGAAAAGACCATATTTTCATCATGGAAGAGGGCGACAAGGACCTCCTCCACGAAGAGGATGTAGCGCGAGCCCTCTACCAAATCGCAGGGGGGCCTAATATGCATGCGTCAGATGTCAACCAAGGCCGCATTGATGCTATCGCTGATTGTGATGGTCTCCTCAAGGTAGACGTGGATCTTTTACATGCGATCAATAGCATTGGTCAACTGACCATTGTTACTAAATTTACTAATAGCCCTGTGAAAGCAGGACAAAAGCTGGCCGGTATGCGATGTATTCCCCTCATGTTGGATAAGAAGGAAGTGGACCAGGCCCTAGCCTTGGCAGGGGATAGAAAGGTCTTGGGAATTAAGCCCTTTGTTCGCAAGACCATTGGCTTGGTTGTCACCGGATCCGAGGTATTTCAAGGTCGCATTAAAGATGCCTTTACACCCATTATTAAGGAACGCGCAGCAGCTTATGGTATGGAGGTAATTGCCCAGAAAACGGTGCCAGATGATACGGACCAAATCGTAGAGGCTATTGAAAGTCTTAAAGCACAAGGGGTGGATGCTATTTTCTGTACGGGTGGCATGTCTGTAGATCCGGATGATTTGACACCAGGTGCTATCGCTCGTTTTGCTGATCGGGTAGTCACCTATGGTCTTCCTGTCTTGCCAGGTTCTATGGTCTGCATTGCCTATGCGCAAGATGGGACCCCTATTTTGGGATTACCTGGAGGCGTTCTCTTCTCCTCACCAACCGCCTTTGATGCCCTTCTTCCTCGGGTAGCAGCGGATGACTCTATTAGTAAGGAAGAGTGTATAGCTATGGGACATGGTGGATTTATGGGTAAATAAGGGCTTAGCTTTATATCTCATAAATTAAGTATAGCCAGCTTTTTGGTTATATAAAAAGGACTGCCCATTCTGTCTGTGAACAGAATGGGCAGTCCTTTTATTTTGTAGGTTGATCAGCCTGTGAGACTAGAAGGCCTTGTCGCCCAGGCTAGGGTGCTTACAACGCTTAAGGGTCAGCTTATCAATCAAATGGGTCGCCTGGTCTAGGCTAATATCCGTCCGGCCCTTGGAATTTTCTAAGACTGCTAGTGGATGATCTGTGCCTACTTCCCCTGGCGGTAGGTAGATATATTCTTCGTTGGCAGGGTCTCCGTAGATGAAGCCCGCTTGAAGATGTTCTTTATGGAGGCGGCTCATAGTAGCTCCTTTATAGTGAAATTAAGATAGTCTGCAGATACTAGGTGAAGTCGAGTTGAACCAAAATAATTGGGAATGCGGTCAAAGGAATTCTGGTCGTGTAAGTGGCCAAAGACGCAGTGGTCCACCTTATACTTAGCCATGAGGTCCGTAAAGCCAGAGGCCTGGTTTTCATCGTTGAAGGGTGGGTAATGGAGGAGGAGGAGGCGAATTTCTTCTTGAATTTCAGGATGTTCTTCTTTGGCCTTGGCTAGGAGTGCGTCCATTTCTTGAAGGGCCGCTTCCACCCGCATGAGTTCTCGCTCATAGATGGATCGATCCGTATCTTCTTTGAAAGCCGTGTCATTAGGGCAGAGGTAGGCTCGGCTACCACCTAGGGCTATGGCTCTAGTACCATCTAGGATCAGGTCTCCATGACCCTGAATAAAATGGAAACGCCCTTCTGTGGCCTTGGTCATCTTGGTAGCAGAGGACCACCAGTAGTCGTGATTACCCCGGATGATAAATTTATGGCCTGGCAGTTGGGCAATGGCCTCTAGGTCTTCTAGGGCTTGGTTGAGCTTGAGGGCCCAGGAAGTATCCCCCAAGAGGAGGACTGTATCCTCAGGACCTACCTTGGCCAGCCAGTCCTTTTTGATTTTATCCCAGTGCTGGTCCCAGTGGGCGCCAAAGACGTTCATGGGATGGGTGGGTGGATTACCGGATAGGTGGAGGTCGCCGATGGCGAATACGTTCATAGATTACCTCAGAAATTCTAGTATGTCGTGACCTACTTGTTCAGCTGCCTCTGGGGAGATGGTTTGGGAAATCTTATAGCCCACATAGAGAGGGGTCGTCACATAGCGAGGGACTACCTTGATATAGTAGTAGCCGTCCTCTAGGTCGTAGAAGAAATAGTTATAAGAATGGGTAAAGGCCTTTAGAGAGTGGA
Source organism: uncultured Veillonella sp. (assembly GCA_934191645.1). GTDB lineage: Bacteria > Bacillota > Negativicutes > Veillonellales > Veillonellaceae > Veillonella. The sequence continues at coordinate 73,076 of CAKPUJ010000001.1, forward strand.
GTACATAGGCGATAACTCCTTGCAGGCGATGGGCCACATGAGCGTGATTGCCATCCGGTGTAAAGCGGATGTTGTACTCGCTAAAACCTATGATGGGATGGTCGGATAGGGTGATGAGGACATCTTGATCCTCGAAGAGGGTCCAACCCTTAAAGTGGTCGAGACTGATGTCATCTTTGTAGTCATAGTCATATAAGCCGATGATTTGACTGTGGGGATGGCGTAGAGAGCCACCGGACATAGGACCGTGGTTCTTGAGGTAGAGGACGGACTTAAAGTCTGGTTTGGCCTTAACCGCTTCCCATTTAGCTAGGCAGTAGGAGAAGACCTTAGCTGCATGTTCTGGGCTGTAGGCGGAGTATTCCCCTTGATCGTCGTCCGTTTCTATGACCACTGTAGGCCAGGTGCCACGGAGGACGGGGAACTTGTTCATGAGCCAGATGATATTGCCATCTCGGTCCATGATATTTTCCAGGGAGTCAACGTGGCAGAAGGGACAGCTATTGGTGTTGTGGGCCTGACCCTGGAGGGTGATAGGCTTTTCTTTGCCTAGATGTAAATCGAAAATCAAAGGTTCTTTCATATATCTCCCTCCTAATGAAATCTTTATTATATCTATAGTATCATAGGACGGTGCTAGAGAAAACTGAATATATCGAGAAAATTTGTTATAATAGAATTATTGTTCACTAAGATTGCTGATAGTGCTTAACTAGATTGATAAAAGCCAAGAAAGGAGGACTTATGAGACCGACGACCTTAGTATTCCCTATCAATAAAGAAGGGCGGGTCCTTTTGGGACGCAAGAAACGCGGCTTTGGGCAGGGGAAATTTAATGGTTTTGGCGGCAAGATTCAAGGTAATGAGTCCTTCCGTGCCTGTGCTCTTAGGGAACTTCAGGAAGAGACTGGCCTTCAGGCTCGTGAGGAAGACCTCCTCTGCGTGGGCTTTTTGGATTTCGCCTTTCCCTACCAACCGGAACTTAGCCATATAGGCTATGTCTATCTGTTGAAGGATTTTCAAGGTTCCGTCCATGAGACTGAGGAAATGGAGCCCCACTGGTTTAAACTAGAAAATCTGCCCTTTGATCATATGTGGAAGGGAGATCGAGTTTGGGTGCCTCAGGTCTTGGCTGGCCAAGCTGTGGAAGGGCGGGTGACCTTTGGTCCTGATAATGACCAGGTAGCATCTATGGATGTAAGACCTGTAGCGGCTATTGAGGAAGTAGATATCGTAAAACCTCTTTGGGTGCGAGACCTCTTAGATTGGTATGACCATAACAAGAGAGACCTCCCTTGGCGGGATTCTGGAGATCCTTATAAGGTATGGGTGTCGGAAATCATGTCACAACAAACCCGGATAGAGGCAATGAAACCCTATTATGAGACCTGGATGGGCCTATTCCCAACCTTACAAGATTTAGCAGCTGCTTCTGAAGAAGAGGTGGTACACGCTTGGCAAGGCTTGGGTTATTATAGTCGGGCTCGCAACCTTCGCCTGGGTGCGCAAATGGTGGTAGCAGATTTTGATGGACGGATTCCTATGGACCGCAAAGCTATGGAGTCCCTTAAGGGAGTCGGCTCCTATACGGCTGGAGCTGTTTTATCCATGGCCTACGGTCAACATCAGACGGCGGTGGATGGGAATGTTCTTCGTATCTATGCTCGTCTCTATGGAATTACGATGGATATCTTGTCTACAGCTGGGAAGAAGGCCATTACAGCCATCGTAGAGGATACGCTCCCTTACGACCGTCCAGGAGACTTTAACCAAGCCCTTATGGATTTTGGGTCTGCTGTTTGTATCCCTAAGAGTCCTCGTTGTCATGACTGCCCCCTGAGGGCTAATTGCCTAGCCTATGGAGAGGGGAAGACCGATAGTTTGCCAGTTCGTATCGTTAAAACTAAGGTTAAAACCATCCCTATGACGGTGGCTATTTTATCATTAGGTCCTTATTACCTTCTTCATAAGCGACCTAATCAGGGCCTACTCCAATCCATGTGGGAATTTCCTTCTCTTGAGGGGGCAAAGACTATAGAAGAAGGTTTAAATGCTATTAAAAGCCAAGTGGAAACCCTGTTAGGGCCTGAAGCCCAAGTCTCCATAGAGCCTAAAAAAATCCATGACCTGACTCATGTTTTTTCTCATCGTAAGTGGCTTATGAAGGTCTACCAAGGGACGATTAAGGGCCTTGATGGGGCGGTTATCAAGGGTGGCCTGCCAGCAGACTGGATGTTAGTTCCCCGTCAGGCCTTTGCTGACTATGCTTGGGCCGGTCCCCATGGTAAATTGACGGAATTTTGTAAGTAAGGAATATAGATAATGACCTTTCAAGTATTAACTATGTTAGTGGCCATCCTAGGGGCCTTTCTATTTGTGGTTCCCTTCCTCTACCTAGTCAAGCCTAAGCACAAGTGCTTGCTCGGCAGCATCATAGGTTTAGTAGCTCTTTTAGCCTTTGCCTGTGGCCTTTACTATATCTATCATCCCTTCCCATTTGAGGAGGGCTTGCGGGCCTATGATACCTTTAAATCTTATTATGTAGACCTCTTTGGGGTCCTCTGGGGCTTCATCTTGGCCGTTCCTTGTTTGATTATCCTAGCGGCTCTCGTGGCCTTGGCTAATCGTAGGTCCGCCAAGGAATCCCCTAGCTTTCATGAGTCTCGCCGGACCCTCCTCAAGGGCCTGGGGTTGGCCATCCCCTTGATCACCATGGGGGGCGGTATTTTAGCTGCTAAAAATGGCCAGGAAGACTTAGTGGTTAAGGAGGAAACCTTTGCTTTTAAGGATCTGCCGCAAGTCCTTGAAAACTATAAGATTGTGCAATTATCTGATGTCCATATTGGCGCCTTTATTGACATGGATAACTTTGATAATCTCGTGTCCACCGTCTTGGCCCAGCGGCCTAACCGCTTGGTTATTACAGGCGACCTCATCGATGATTTGGACCGCTTGCCGCCCCTCTGCAAACGCCTAGAGGCCTTAGCCCCCCTTATTCCTGATGGTATTGACTACATTTATGGTAATCATGAACACTTTCGCAACTACAAACTCGTGAAAGAGATGCTAGCCCAAAGCCCTATGCGGATTCTGGATAATGCCAATGAAAAGATTTTTGATGGGTCTCATCCTGTCTATATAGCAGGTGTTAACTACGACCTCAAGCGGGACCCTCAAGTCCGTCAGGCCTATATGAAGGAGGCTATGGCGGGTATTCCACAAGGGGCCTTTACCATCCTTCTGGCCCACCATCCGGAGTTCTTTGATAATGCCTTAGAATATGGAGTGGACTTGACCTTGGCTGGCCATACACATGGGGGACAGATGGTCCTAGCCAATCAGGCCCTTGTTCCAGTGGGAACTCCTTATGTGAAAGGCCGGTATGAGAAGGATGGTAAGTTCTGCTATGTCAACTCTGGTGCAGGACATTGGTATCCTGTTCGCATCAATTGTCCACGTGAAATTACGGTTATCAACCTTAAAAAAGCCTAGCTTACAAGCCCCTAGGAGGTTTATCCTAGGGGCTTTTTTATAGGTGAATTTCCCTAACAAACAATTGTCTACCATAACTGTACATATAAGGCTTAGTGGAGTACAATAAAGTGTACTTTATAATTAGCAAGAAAGGGGATTTTCATGAATAGTAAGTACTTTAGTCATGACCTTAACTTGCCGGAATTAACTTTGCGCGGTATGATTTTAGGCGTTTTAATCACTATTATCTTTACCGCATCCAATGTATATTTGGGCTTGAAGGTTGGGTTGACCTTCTCCTCGTCCATTCCGGCGGCCATCATTTCTATGGCCATTCTTCGATTCTTTAAGGATTCGAATATTTTAGAAAATAATATGGTACAAACACAGGCATCCTCTGCGGGTACCTTGTCTGCGGTTATTTTCGTATTGCCAGGTCTCCTTATGTTGGGCTACTGGCAAGGTTTCCCGTTCTGGCAACCTTGATTCTCTGCGCAGCCGGCGGTTGTTTGGGTGTTCTTTTCACCATTCCATTGCGCCGTGCTATGGTAGTTAATTCTGACCTTACCTACCCAGAAGGGCGAGCAGCTGCTGAAATTTTAAAGGTTGGTTCCCGAGAAGATACAGCAGGGGTAAAATCATCCTCTGGTATGCGGGATATCGTAGCTGGCGGTTTTGTGGCTGGTATCGTATCCCTCTGTACTAATGGGTTCCGCATCTTATCTGATGGTATGGCCGTATGGGTCAATGTCGGTAAGGGTGCTACTCAATTGCCTTTGGGCTTCTCCACGGCCCTCCTAGGGGCTGGGTACCTGATCGGTATCGCTTCTGGTATTGCTATCCTAGTGGGTATGATCATAGCCTGGGGTGGTTTTGTTCCTTACTATACCAATATCATCCCTATGGATCCTGGTATGTCTGCTAGCAAGTTCGCCATGGCCGTATGGAAGGAAAAAGTTCGTTTCATCGGTGCTGGTACTATCGGTATCGCCGCTATATGGACTCTCTTGACCCTTATGAAACCAATCCTTGAAGGTCTTAAGATGTCTATCAAGTCCATGACCATGTCTGCCGAAGAACGGGCTTCCCACCGTATGGACACAGACATGACTGTGAAGTCTGTATTGGCGACTACCGTGGCTGTTATTATAGGCCTTGTGTTATGCTTCTTTGATTTTGTTTATGCTGTTGATATTAGCCCGACCCTTATGTGGACTCTGGTTATCGTAGGTGTTATCGTATCCCTCTTAATTGGCTTTATCGTAGCTTCTGCTTGTGGCTACATGGCGGGCCTCATCGGGACATCTGCTTCTCCAATCTCCGGTATTGGGATTTTGGCTATCATCATCTCCTCCTTGGTTGTATATGGTATAGCTTCTGCTAATGACCTCTTTGCAACACAAGCCGGTGTTCAATTCGCTACGGCTATGGCTCTCTTCATGACCTCTGTAGTAGTTGCTATCGCGGCTATTTCTAACGATAACTTGCAAGATTTGAAGACAGGCCAATTGGTAGGTGCTACACCTTGGAAACAACAGGTTGCCCTCCTTATCGGTTGTGTAGTGGGTTCCGTCGCTATCGCGCCAGTTCTTAATCTTCTTTACCAAGCTTATGGCTTTACAGGGGCTATGCCTCGGGAAGGCATGGATCCATCTGTTGCCTTGTCTGCGCCACAAGCGACTTTGATGACTACCATCGCCCAAGGGATTTTCTCTTCTAGCATGGATTGGACCTATATCTTCATCGGTATTGGCGTAGGGGTAGTAGCCATCATCGTCAACTTGATTTTGAAAGGTACTACAGCCTCCCTCTCCTTGCCACCTTTGGCTATTGGTATGGGGATTTACTTGCCACCAGCTCTGGAGACACCATTGGTAGTAGGTGCCATTATTGGCTACTTCGTCAACCGATACTTACGTAAACGAGCTGCTAAACGGGCGGGCAACTTGGCAGACCAAGACGTAGAAATTTGTAATCGTCGTGGTGTTCTCTTCTCGTCCGGCCTCATCGTAGGTGAATCCATCATCGGTGTTATCATTGCAGCTATTATCGTTATTTCCGTAACTTCTGGTGGTTCTGAAGCGCCTCTCCAATTGGTGGGCAAGGGCTTTGAGGATACTGCTGAATGGTTGGGCCTCATTGTATTTGTTGCCGTTGCTATTGGCTTGGTTCGCTTGGTATTAGGTCAAAAGTTTGACCCTCAAGAAGCACAAGCTATGAAAGCGGAAGAAGATCTAAATAAATAAGAATAGATAGATTTTCCTAGGAAATAATATATAAAAAGCTCCACTTAGGTGGAGCTTTTTTACTGGCTATGGGCCGTGAGGGAAATCCTTATTGACAGGTCTTTTATATAGCTTTTTAATGAGAAAATGGCGTTAAAGTTTATAATTCATTTATTTCTCATTCGTTGAAAAAAGCCACTAGAATTGGTAAAATCAAAGTGATATATGAGAATTAATTGCTAGGGATTTTAGTAATACCGATCCATAGGAACTTGTGAGAAAGGACGCCCTAGGGCGAGTGATTAACTATGAAGAAACACGTATTGGTAGCCTGTCTTTTGACTGCCTTACCATTGACTGCCTTTGGAGCAGGTCACAAACATGCAGAGCCTATGAGCCAAAATATCCAAGTGGTAAAGGCTGTTCCTGATGCATCTGCTGTCACTTCCGATGCCATTTCAGGCATTTCTAATGCGGCGGAAACCAAGGATGATGAGCCAACGACAAGAGCCTTATCCAAGGCCATTTCTAAATCCTTAGCCTACCGTGTATCCTCTACGGCTACGCCAGAGGTAAACCGCATGATTCGGGAGGAAATGGGACAAACTATACGGGAAGTAAAATCTGTATTCGTTCCAGATGCCAATGCTTTTGAAGACCGTAAGGCTGTTGGAGTAGCACCGGCGACCATCACCTTAGATCATATGGATATTTCCTATCCAACCGTTACCTCTGTTAGTCCTGTAGTACAAGGGAAGATTAACTCCTCTTTGTTTGGATATGTAAAGGATTTACGTAAGGAGTTAGAGACTGAAAATCTATCCAATAGCGACAAGAAGAACCTTGTCATGTACTACGATGTTAAGACTGATGGTAAGGGCATCTTATCGATTTTAATTCACACATACACCATCATGGACCATGGTACAGAAGGGGATTACTATGTAAAAGGTATGACCTATAATACGACTACCGGTCGTCTCTTGTCCTTGTCCGACTTTGGTGGTATTGATACACAAGCGGTTAATAAGGCAATTCAAGATCAAGAAGCGGTAGCTAAACAATTTAATGATTCCTTTACCGGTTTTGTTGATCGCCCTAATGAATTTTATGCTCATGAAGATACTTCAGTAGTTCTCTTGGCTCAAGCATCTCACCTTAATAAGAATGCAAAGAAATTCGTAGAAATTCCAGTGGGAGTTTTGCGAGTAGATGCTAGTCAGGCTGATAAAAAATCTAAAGTAGCTAAGCAAATGAAGGATATGAAAGCGGCTCAAGAAGCGCATGATGCTGAATAAGCTGTAGTAATACTTATAACAAGAGCCCTGCGAGATTTCGCAGGGCTCTTGTTTGTTTGTACTATTTATTTTTAGGAGCTAGTTTTCGTTGGTCTAAGCCAAAATTATAGGTAATAGGACGTTCCCAAGTGAGCTTGTTATCTTGACTACTTGTTTGGATAACAACCTTATTGCCAAATTTCTTTTGGAAGGCTTTGCTTACTGTATCCGTTACAGGTTTAGCATAAATAATGAGCTGGTCTCCTGTATCATTAGGGCGAACCATATCAATAGACCCATTCTTACTAGTAGCCTTGTAGAGATCGCTAGCAGAGGCTTGTAGGCTATCAAAATCAGCTTGTGTATATTTACCGTTAATCACGTGTACTTTGTCTCGTAGAAGTTGGTCTTCTGCAAGTTTAGCTTGCACCTTATCTGATGATTTTTTGTCCTTTATGGAAGCGATGAGGATAGTTCCATCTTGGGTCCAGTATAGGGCTCCCTTGTTGTAGAACTTGGAGAAGTCACCATCGTAATCCAAGGCTTTATCAATCAAATTGATAGTTCGGTTCAAGGTCTTGCCTTGTACGATATCTTGTTTGATCTTAAGTGCTTGTGGTGTATAGGTCATACGGTAGGTGATTTCTGCCGCTTCAGCACGAGTGATGTACTTTTCTGGGTTGAAGAGGGTATTCTTGTTGTACATCAAGAAACCAAGGCTGGCTAATTCACGGACTGCATCTTGGGCCCAAGGGGCTACGAACTTTTGGTCTGCATAGGCCACATCATCCAAGCTGGTAGGGTCTTCTGTTTGATAGCCGACATAGTGGAGGTAGTTGTCTGCAACAACAGCAAATTCTTGGCGGGACATAAACTGTTCTGGCTTAAAGGAATTATCTCCGTAGCCAGACATGATGTTTTTCTTGGACACGGAGTCGATAGCCAAGGCAGAGAAACGGTCTGATGTGATATCGGAGTAAGGACTTGCTAACATAACGCCAGGGCGATCTCCGATGAGCTTATCGAAGATAATAGCCGCTTCTTCTCGTTTTAGGGCTTGTTCTGGATGGAAGGTACCATCGGAATACCCACTGAGAATTTTTGCTTCTGCCATTGTTGTAATAGCAGGGGCAGCCCAGTAATCAGGTTTTACATCAGTAAAGATATAGTCACGAAGGGAGTTGAAACGGTTAGGGTCGATGGATGTTTTTTTTGCATCCACGGACTCTTCTTGTTCTGCGCTAGCTGCTTCTAAGTTAGGAATTCCTCTTGTCGGAGTGGAAAGTGAGGCCTTAGTTGCAGTCATGGAAGTGTTAGTAGGAGCTACTTGTTGGGTACTTGGCCCAGCTGCCAAGACGGATGAAGTCATGCCCAAGGCCATGAGGGTCATGGCTAAGGGCGTGAGGAATTTGTATGTCTTTTTCATAAGGGCTCCTTATTTGACTGCCATAGTAACTTTGTCCCCGAAGGCGCCATTGATAGCTGTTTGTGTTGTCTTAGAAAGGGCAGATACGACAGCATAGAGGCGGTTGTTTGGGACATCAGGGAAGGTGGCGAAGATGGTTGCCTTTGGTTCGTTAGCCTTGTAAGAGGTGCGGAAATTTTTGTCAATTACATCATATTCTGCTTGACTGTACTTGGTTGGTTCCACTACTACTTGTGTGCCCAAGTCAGCTAGATTAGCTTTGACAGTGTTCAGATCTTTATTGTTTTTGATGGCCACATGGAGGACATCATTTTTCCAGTACATAACGCCGTATTTTTGGAAATTTGCAGGAGACTTATAGGTTTTATTAAGTTGTGCGAAAACTTTGTCCTCCAAGGCTACTTGTTTTTCTGTAGCCATGGTGGAGGCGTTAGAATTTGTATTTACCCCTGTTTTGGGCTTGGTTTTGATAGTTCCTTTGGATACGTCAATAGGATTGTTGGTTACCATACGGTAGAGGATAGATGTTGCCTCTGCCCGTGTGATAGGATCTGCAGGACGGAATTGAACCGTTACACCAGAGGCGATAAAGCCTTCTTGTGCTAATTGATCAACATATTTGCGATTAGCAGGGGTAATCTTGTCGGCATCTTTAAATGCTACTTTAGCGTCTGCATTGTCGTTGTGGATATGTTGGTGGACAGCAAATCGTGCAGCGGAAACTGCGAATTCTTCCCGTGTTAAGACCTTGGTTGGAGCAAAGGAAGTGGTGGTGCGACCCGTCATGATTCCTTCGCCAGCGACTGTTTTAATAGCCTTGGAGGACCAACGGTCGGAGTCAACATCGGAGAAGGATTGCTTGTCTGCATTGGCAGCCATGGTTGCTTGTTCGTCTTGGGAATCAGTGGCCATGAGGATTTTGTTGTAAATGGCGGCTGCTTGTTCGCGGGTAATAGAATCATCTGGCTTGAAAGAGCCATCTGCATAGCCAGATACATAGCCTGCATTAGCCATGGCTTGGATGTCGGATTTAGCCCAGTGATCTTTGGTATCTTTAAAGACACCAGCAGGGAGTTTTGGCCCCTTATCTTTGTCGGATGTGAGGACTGGCTTAGTGGATGTCTTGGTTGGGCTTGTGTTAGGAGAGATGATTTTTACATCAACATCATCGTGACCTGTATCTTTGATTGTTGTTTCAGCTGCGAAAACGCTTGTAGTGCCGAAGAGTGTGATAGCAGCGAGTAATGCGGAAATACCTTTTTTGTTCATTGTGGTCTCCTTTCAATTCATATATATTCTTTATCATTATAGCACGATGAAGGGGCTAGACCTAGGTATAGTGGGGGCCTAGATATAAACTATGTATAAACAATTTACCGCTTTGTGTAAGAAAATTTACGATTATCTTTGGTTTTGTCCTAAGGATTAAAACTAGACTTTTTTTCATTCTATGGAGGAGGTCCAATAGGGTCGCTGATTAGAAGGGCTAGATGAAAGCAGTTTTCACTTAGCTTTAGCGAACTATAACTGAAACGCATAATACTATTCCTATTGGTATGCATTTTGCTAATAGTGCAATTATAGCCTGATTTTCTTAGACATATGGACTGGGGACTCCTATAATAAATTGTAAACATAAGTGATGGATGTTCTACTCTTATGAGGGCCTTACTTTTATAATCAAGTAGAAGCATCATTTCAAGAAATTATTCATCCTGTGTAAGTATGTATTTTAAAAGAAAAGGTGAAGGTATCACAAATGGCTAAAATGAAAATTCATTTATTCCAACAATGTTTGATTGATATGTTCTACCCACACGTTGGCATGGCTGGCGTAGAAGTTCTTGAACGCTTGGGCTGCGAAGTTGTTGTTCCAAAAAAACAAGTATGCTGCGGCCAAATGTTCACAAACTCTGGGTATTATGATGCGGCTAAGGCAGCTATCAAAAATACAATCGAACAATTCGAAGATGCAGACTACATCGTGTCCATGTCCGGTTCCTGTGCATTTGCAATTCGCGATGAATATGTACACTTCCTCGAAGGGGAACCAGATTGGCAAAAACGAGCTGAAAAAGTAGCTTCTAAAATCTATGAATTCACAGAATTCATCGTAGATGTATTGGGGGTTACTGATGTAGGTGCACGCTTCAACGAAGATGTAACCTATCATACATCTTGCCACGTAACTCGACTCATGGGTATTAAAGCACAACCATTCGCATTGATGAATGCTGTTAAAGATATCAACTTGATCGATTTGCCTCGTAAAGATCGTTGCTGCGGTTTCGGTGGTACATTCTCCATTAAAAATCCTGAAATCAATGAAGCTATGACGCGGGAAAAAGCTCTTGATATCGCGGCTACTGGTGCTAATGTGGTAGTGGGTTCTGACCAAGCCTGCCTCATGAACATCGCCGGTATGCTTGACCGCCTTTATAAAGAAGGGGTTATCGACCGCCGTATCAAAGCAATGCATATCGCTGAAATCTTGAACATGCGTTAATAGGAGGAGAGTACCATGGCAATTATTTATGATAACCGCCCGTATAAAACACGTGTAAAAGACGTTTTGGGCAATGACTTCAAACGAGCTGCCATCCGTAAAGCACAAGACGTGTTCTACGGTAAACGCAATAGCATGGTAGAAGCGGTTCCTGAATGGGCTGATTTCCGTAAAGAAGCAGCTGACCTACGGGACCATGTGTTGGCTAACCTTGATTACTACGTAGACCAATTTGCTACCAATGCAGAAAAAGCAGGGGCACACGTGTACTTCGCTATGGACGATAAAGAAGCGACTCAATACGCTCTCGATATCTGTAAGGAAAAAGAAGCGAAGATGATCGTAAAATCCAAGACCATCTTGACGGAAGAAATCTCCCTTAACGAAGTCTTGGAAGAAGCGGGCATTGAAGTTAACGAAACTGACTTGGCTGAATTTATCTTGCAAACAGCGGATAATAACCCACCATCTCATATCGTAGTACCAGCTCTTCACTTTGAACGGCATAAGATTCGCGATATCTTTGCTGAAAAATTAGGTTACACAGGAACAGAAAACCCAGAAGAAATGACTCATTTCGTACGTCGTTTGGTACGGGAACGCTTCCTTAAGGCCGATATTGGTGTAAATGGTTGTAACTTTGGTGTAGCGGAAACTGGTACATGTACTATCGTTTCTAACGAAGGTAATGGTCGTATGGCATCCTCCATTCCTAAGACACAAATTGTCTTCGTTGGCGCAGAACGTATCGTTCCTGACTTCAAGGCCCTCGACATCATGATGGAAATGCTTATTCGCTCTTCCGTTGGCTCCAAGATTTCTAACTACTTCTCCATGATTACTGGTCCTGCTCGCCCAGAAGAAGCAGATGGCCCTCGTGAAACCCACATCATCATCGTAAACAATGGCCGTGATAATATCTTGGGTGATAAGACCTTCCGGTCTATGCTCCGTTGTATCCGCTGTGGTGCCTGCATGAACATCTGCCCTGTATATCGTCATATTACAGGTCATGGTTATGGGTCCATCTATCCAGGGCCAATGGGTGCTGTATTGACTCCATTGTTCAAGGGCTATGAAGTAGCTGGCGACCTTCCTTATGCATCTACCTTGTGCGGTGCTTGTACAGAAAACTGTCCAGTAGCTATTCCTCTCCACGAACTTTTGATGGAACACCGTCATCGTCAAGCTGATGTGGAAAAATGCCGTCCAGGCGTTGAAATGGCTGCCTTCCAAGGGGCTGCTAAGATGTTCTCTGATGCAACTCTCTTCAATACAGGTACTAAAATGGCCGCTCTTGGCATGAATATCCTCAAAAATAGCGAAGGGAACATGCCTTCTTGGATGAAGCACTTGCCAGTTGCAGGGGCTTGGATTCGGTCCAAAGAAATGGGCGCTATGAAGTGGAAGAAGTTCCGCGATGTATATGCTGAATATAAAGCTAAGAAAGTTAAGGAGGGCAAATAGTCATGGATCAAGCTAAACGTAAATTATTCATCAATTCCTTGTCCCGCGCCTTGGATCGTGAAAATGCCTTGACTAAACGCGAAGACGGTATGGCACTACCTGATTTCGTAGAACCATTTGATTACTCTCATGGCCCTCAAGAATCCATGTTTAACGACTTGAGCCGTGAAGAAATCTTGGATATGTTCTTCAAGGAATGTGATAAGAACGGTACAAAATATGTTCGTACTACAGAAGCTAATTTGCCTCAAACTGTAATTGAAGCAATCAATTCCTGGGGTAATGGCGTAGTGGCTTATCCATCTGTTCCGCAAGTGGACAGCTTGGGTATCAAGGCTGCTTTCGAAGTTGATACTAGTGGTGAACGCACTTACATTCAATGGGATCCTGCCTTGGGCCGCGAAGCTAACTTGGAAAACATCAATAAGGCGGATATCGGCATCACTTTCGCTTGTGCGGGTATTGCAGAAACGTCTACGGTTATCCAACCATCCACAGCTGAATCCGGTCGGGCCTTGTCCTTGATTCCGGACACTCATATTGTTATCATATGGGCGGATACTATCTTCCCTCGTATGACTCAATCCATGGAATTCTTGGCAGAAGAGTTCCGCAAGGATCCAGAAAAATTCCCTCGCAATGTAGTCCATATCTCTGGTCCATCCCGGACGGCAGATATTGAATTAGTAACAGTTGATGGTGCTCATGGCCCAATCAAGGTAACCTATATCGTTATCGACTAAGAAATTAGGGATCTGGGTTGATGTTCCACCTGACTCAGCTTTAAACTACATAATTTCCAGACCTAAAAAGGCCAGGTTAAAGCATATGCTTTGCCTGGCTTTTTCTTTATGGGCTTTCATGTGATTAAATTTGGTTTGCCTTTCTTTATCCAGAAATGTCATAACTTAAGGGCATAGATCGTATGAGAAAACTATACTAAAAGTGTGATGAAATACTTTGTCTAAGGATTCTTAGCTAGTTATAATAGGATATTGAATGAAAGAATAATTAACTTCTTTAGCCTCTTCAAGTGTAGGAGGTCTCTTATGTGTAATAATCAAGAGATTCTTATGTAATAGTTTGCTTTATAGATAGGAGCCCATATGATTACAAAAGAAACCAAAGACATATTGATGTCCGATTATCCCCTCTTTGAGGAAAATACTCGTAAATTCTTTAAAAAAGACATGTCGATGCCAGACTATAAAAAGTTTTCTGGCCAGTTCGGAACCTACGCAGAACGGGGCATGCAAACCGGGATGTCTCGCTGGCGCTTTCCTGGTGGGGAAATTAATCAAGACCAACTCAAGTTTATGGCGGAGGCCATCCGCAAGTATAACTTAGAGCATATTCGCTTTACCATTGGTCAAGCAATTCAAATGCATGGTCTCGATGGGGAAACAATCATTGCGCTCTTTAAGGAATGTTTTGATCATGATATCTTTTGTCGTGGTGCGGGCGGGGATACAATCTCCAACTTCGGCTCTTCTCCTCTGCACGGCATAGATCCAGAGGAAGCTTTCGACATCACTCCTTATATTCATGCAGGCTATGATGAAATCTTGCCTATGCTCAAATATTTTAAGCTTCCTCGCAAGTTTAAGATTGCCATTGATAATGGACATGATGCATCATGCCATGCCCTTATTAAGGATGCAGGCTTCCATGCCAAGCCCAATGGGACCTTTGATGTTTACATGGCTGGTGGCATTGGCCCTGGACCTGCTTTGGGCATCAAGGTAGCTGAAGATGTAGACCCTAAGAAGATGAATTACTATATCAAGGCCATGATTATGCTCTTTACCAATTATGGTAATTACAAAAACCACAATAAGGCTCGGTCCCGCTTCATCCCCGCTGAATTAGGTGGAGAGGATGAATTTAAGGCCAAGTACAATGAAATCTTGGATATGGTTATGGATGTAGAGTCCTTGGATATTGATCCTGATAAGTACGCTCGGCCCATTACCAAGACGGGTCCTGTAGATGATTCTGTACTAGGACCACGCGTAGGTAAGCAAAAGCAAGAAGGTCTCTACTGGGTAGAATACAAGCCTTTGGCCGGTGATGCTAATCCTAATCATCTCCTGGCAGCTTTGGATTATGTAACGGGCCTAGACCAAGTGGAAGGTCGCTTGTCTCCAGCGGCAGGCATCTACTTTATTAACTTAAGGGCGGATGAAGCACGTCATCTCTTAGGCCTTTTGCCTGAAGGGGCTACTAGCGACTTTGAGCGGTCTCTTGCCTGTGTTGGTAAGAACCGTTGTCAAATTGGTATGCAGGACTCGCCTGGCCTCCTTCGATCTATTATAGGAGCGGTTAAGGAAGCAGATTTGGATATGAGTTTCTTGCCACCCATCCATATTTCTGGCTGTCCTTCCTCTTGTGGCTGCCATCAGGTGGGTGAAATTGGTTTCCAAGGGTCCATCAAGTTGGTCAACAAGGTGCCAACACCAGCCTTTGCAGTCTTTGTAGGAGGGTCTGAACGTGTTGATCACCCATCCTTTGGTAAACCTGTAGCTACCCTTGCGCAAGATGTGATTCCTACTATGATGGTGGACCTTGGGCACAAGCTTCAAAAGGCTGGTGTCACTGATTTTCATGCTTGGCAAGCAGCCCATTATGATGAATTTGTAGCCTTTTTGAAAGATTACGAATAAGAGGGATACAAGAGTAAAAGCCTTGTTCCTTACAAGGCTTTTATGTGGTATAATAGCCTTTGATTAAAGCCTAGGTGGGAGGATATGATTATGCAATTTACAGTAGATCCAAATGTATGCACTCGTTGTGGCCTCTGCGTTGCAGAGTGTCCGACAGGCTTGCTTTATATGACAGAAGATGGCCCAGCGCCAGGTAAAAGCGTTTGTATTGCTTGCGGTCATTGCATTTCTATCTGCCCTACTAAGACCCTGGATTCCGACATTACCCCTCGGTCTGAACAAGTGGATATTACAGGAGAACCTGCTTTCACACCAGAAGAAGGGGAACGATTCCTCCGTCAACGTCGGTCTGTTCGTACCTATCAAGATAAGGAAGTGCCTAAAGAAGTCATTGAGCGCTTGCTTAATGTTGCCCGCATGGCTCCAACCGCAACCAATACACAAGGTATTTCCTACATCGTTGTGCGGGAAAAAGAAACGCTCAAGAAAATCTCTGAAATGGTCTTCGAGTGGATGAAAGAAGCGGCTAAGACCCGTCCACTTATGCGTCTCTACCTCCGCACAGCGACGGCAGAAATTGAAAAGGGCAACGACTATTACTTGCGCAATACTCCTTGTTTGGTAGTCGCTGTGGGCTCCTCTCGTGATGAACACAGAACACATGACTCTGGTCATTCTTGCTTAACCTATGCCGAACTCTACGCACCAACCTTGGGCTTGGGTTCTTGTTGGGCTGGGTTCTTTGAGTATGCTATAGCTGATCGTTATCAACCGCTTCTAGACCTATTGGGGATTGGTAAGAAGGAAATGGGTGCCGGAGCTATCTTGCTTGGCTACCCTAAATATAAATATCGCAACATTGTAGAACGGGCGCCATTGGCTGTTCGTTTCCACGAAGAAGAGTAATTATATAATTAAAAGAGCTAAGACCTTCTTTACAGAAGACCTTAGCTCTTTTAGTTATTTGATTATATTAGTTGGCTGATGTGATTGTCCCGTGGAAGGTATTTTGGATGAAGTCCTTAATAGCTTGGGATTGGTAGATTTCAGCAATTTTTTTATAGTCTGGGTTATCCTTGTCTTGTGCTCGTGCTGCGAGGACCATAACAGCTAAAGGTTCGTCCATTGGTTCGAAGAAGAAACCTTGTTTGTCTACGTCAAGGCCAGCGGATTGTACATAGTTCATAGGAATAACTGCTACTGTAACGTCTTCAAGAGAACGAGGGAGTTGGGCCGCTTCTAATTCTGTAATTTGAAGGTTACGTGGGTTGGAGGTAATATCCCCTACAGTAGCCTTAAAACCGATTCCTTCTTTTAAGGTGATAAGACCTGCCTTTTGGAGGAGGGCTAACGCACGACCAGCATTAGTTGGATCGTTCGGGATGGATACTTTAGCGCCATTAGGTACATCTTTTACATCGTGGACAGAGTTAGAATAGAGTCCCATGCGGACCAAGATAGTCTTACCGATTGGTACTAGGTTAGACCCGTTTTGCTTATTGAAGTTTTCCAAGAATGGTACATGTTGGTAAGCATTGAGTTGAATGTCTCCATCGGCCAAGGCCTTATCAGGTGTAACATAGTCGGAGAACTCTCTCACTGATACCTTGAGGCCTTGCTTTTCCGCTTCCTTAGCGACTGCTTCCGCTACTTGGGCATGAGGGCCGGAGGTGGCGCCGATGACAATCTCTTTAGAGGAAGAGTTGGATGTATTGGAGCCGCAACCTGCTAGGCCCAGCGCCAAGATGCCCACTAGGGCAGGAATAAGAAGTGCTTTTAATTTCATGATATATCCTCCTAATTAGGGTTATAGAAATGTTTTGTTTATATCCTATCATATAACTATAGTTTATAGAAATAGAATGTAGTTCTATTTCTATATAGTTTGAGCCTATGGCCGTAGAGACTCATAGATAGGGACGAGGGGAGCAATCTGTGGCTATGCTATAATGGAGATTATATTGGTGAGTATATTGTAGGGTCATTTTGCTAGATATGGGCTTGAAGCCTCATTCTTGGCTACGTACCTCTTTGTTTGATTCGCGTGGAAGGAGTTTAGGATGAGTAAGCATAGCCTTATCGGTCGAGCTTTTGCCTATGCTTTTCCCTTGGCGGCCCCTATAGGTCTTAGTTTCGTAGCCCTAGGTCTTGCTCTAGGGATGTATGCTATCAGTCAGGGATTGCCTCTCTGGATGCCTATCCTTATGGCTTCCCTAATTTACGCGGGAGCTATGGAATTTATTACTGTAGGCTTACTCTTAAGTCCCTTTGACCCCTTTGGGGCCTTTATTTTGACCCTTATGGTTAATGGTCGCCACATCTTCTATGGTGTATCCATTTTAGATCGGTATCAACATTTGGGATGGAAACGCCTCCCCCTCATTGCAGGACTGGTGGATGAAAGTTTTGCTATCAATGTATCCGTCTCCCTCCCAGATGATGTGGACGAGGGATGGTTTTACCTTCATGTAACCTGGCTCCTCTATCTATCTTGGATCTTTGGTGTCCTAATGGGTAGCCTCTTGGCGACAGCTTTGGCCGGTTGTAATATGCATGGCATTGAATTTGTCTTGGCGGCCCTCTTTATTTCTATTTTTGTGGATATGATGCGGTCTAATCGCACTAATAAGCGCTTCCAATTTGGCGCTATGGGCTTCCTGGTCTCCTTGGTAGCTTTGGTTTTCTTGGGCCCTAAGTCCTTTGCCCTACCGGCTATTTTTGTTATGGTTGCCTATTGCTTTATTGCTTATAAGTGGGGAGGGGTTCACATTGACTAGTTGGGAAATTGCCATTACTCTAGCCATCATCGTAGGGGCAACCTTTCTGACACGAATCATATCTTTCCTGATATTCCCGCCTCATAAGCCACTGCCACCTTTTATTGCTTTCTTAGGAAAGGCCCTTCCTATTGCCATGATGGGCCTCTTGATGGTCTTAGCCTTGAAAGATACAAATGTGATGGCCTATCCTTATGGCCTGCCGGAGATTATAGCAAGCATAGGGACTATTGTTATTCATCTTCTTTGGCGTAAGCTTATCCTCAGTGTCGTCGGAGGAACGGCTATCTACATGGCTCTGGTGCAATTAGTCTTTTAGGCTATAGGGCATTTTCGCCACCTGGGTGTTTTTCATATTTTAGCCCTTGTCTCGTCTGCTTTTTGTCTCAGATTTTGATTGGCTTGTATGGGTGTATCTTACTTTTGCAAGAGGCGCTCTAGACCTGCTGCTGTATGGTGGTTTTCTAAAAAGCGCCCTTGATCGATGAGGGCCATAGCATCCATATCAGCCCGAGAAAGCTTAAAGTTCCAAATGTCGAAATTGGCTTTCATATGGTCTGGGTTAGAAGCCTTAGGCAGGGGTATGATACCACGTTGGAGGAGCCAGCGGAGGACTACCTGGCGCATGTTGACCCCGTGCTTTTCGCTAATAGAACGGATGATAGGGTTATCCCAGATAGGGAGCTTATCCCGGCTGAAGGGGGACCAGGCTTGGGCCACCACTTGGTGGAGGCGCATCCATTCTACTAGGTCCTTCCGTTGGTTGTAGGGATGGCATTCGATTTGGTTAACCACTGGTTTAATGCGGGCGTGGTGCCAAAGATCGCTGAGGCGGTCCTCATAGAAATTAGAGGTGCCGATAGCCATGAGAACGCCTTGGTCTACTAATTCCTCCATAGCCCGCCAGGACCCATAGTAGTCACCCATGGGTTGGTGGACTAGGTAGAGGTCGATATAGTTGGTATCTAAGGCCTTGAGAGACTGTTCTACAGCCCGCATGGTGGAATCATATCCTGCTTCTGTATGCCAAAGTTTAGTTTGGAGGAAGAGGTCAACTCGTTTGATTCCGCTGGTCTTGATGGCATCAGCTATGCCTTCTTCAGATCCGTAGAAGGAGGCCGTATCGATAAGTCGGTAGCCTGTATCAATGGCCTGACCAATGACCTGGGCTACTTGGTCACGGTCGCCGATTTTGTAGGCCCCAAAGCCTAGGGATGGCATCATGGTGCCATTGGATAGTATGCGATAATCCATGCGTTCTTCCATGGGAAACCTCCTTCTGAAGGATATTATATGTCTAGCAATAATTTATATATCTATTGTAGCTTCTTTGAAGCTCAAAATGAAAGCCCCGACCTCTTGGTCGGGGCTTTCACTATAGTTAGGGATAATTGATTAATATGTTACCCGCTAAGCATGTACATTGGTACCCTTACGAGCGTAGAAGAACCAAGTAAGGAATACGGTGAAGCCAGTGTAGGCAATGAGAAACCAGAAGACTGGTTGGGAGGAACCAAAGAGAGTATAGGAGGTCCCGAAAATCTTAGGGCTGATAAAAGCACCGTATGCACCTACAGCAGCAGAGAAGCCAACAACTAGGTTGGATTTCATAGCTGTGTCGAAGAGGTGAGGGATCATACGGAAGGAACCACCGGTTACAAAGCCTGTCATGAGGAAGACCAAGAGGGTGGAGATGAAGAAGAGGTAGAAGCTGTGAATGGAAATACCAAGCCCTACGCCCGCTGTCATGATCACCAGGCCGATGAGACCAAACATGGTCACTTTGGTACCGGAGTCTAGTTTATCTGCCAACCAACCACCGATAGGACGGAAACTAGCTGCCAACAATGGACCCAAGAAAGCGATGTATTTAATATTGACATCTGGGAATTCAGTAGTAGACAAGAGGGACATGGAAGCGGCATAGCCCGAGAAGGCACCGAAGCCACAGAGGTAAATCCAAGTAATAATCCAGGTGTGCTTGTCGGATAAGATGGATTTAATAGCAGCAGGATTTGGTTTAGCCACAGGCAGGTTGTCCATGAACTTGAGGATGAGGCCCAACATGATGATGATAGGGATAATCCAAACGAAAGCGGCATTGGCCAAGTAAACAGCAGACCCTTTAACAGTTACAGGAGCCACGCCGAAGATATTGGCCAAGGTTGCAGAGCCGATGGCAAAGGGACCTACGAAGTAGATAATGGAGACGCCTAAGTTGCCTATACCACCATTAATCCCAAGGGCCGTACCCTTGCCGGATTGGGGGAAGAAGTTCCCGATGTTAGCCATGGAGGATGCGAAGTTAGCCCCTGCAATACCGATGAGGGCTACCAAGATAGCGAAGGTGCCATAGGAGGTAGATGGGTCTTGGACGGCAAAGCCTAGGCCGATAACTGGTACCAAGAGGATGAGGGTGGAAATGAAGGTGAAGTTCTTACCGCCCAACCAAGCCGGCATGTAGGTGAAGAGAAAGCGGAGGGTAGCCCCTACGAGACCCGGTAGGGCCGCCAAGGTGAAGAGTTGGTCTTTGGTGAAGTTAAAGCCTACGCTATTAAGTTGAGAGGCTACTGTGGACCAGAGATACCATACACAGAAAGCCAAGGTAAGGGCCGCTGTGGAGACGATGAGATTTTCTTTGGCGATAGTCTTGCCATAGGATTCCCAAAAGTTGTTGTCTTCTGGGTTCCAGTTTTGTAGAATCTCGCGGCGAGATGCAAATTGTTGAGACATAAAAAACTCCTTCTTAAGAACTATATACCTAGTCAGACTATTCTCTTATTAGAGCATCTGGCTAGGTAAATAACAAATTTAGTATAGAGAATGACTTAGAAAGGTTATGTGAAGAAAGTCACATGCAAGACTACGAATGAGTTAGTTAATGAAAATTATTAATAAGGTAAAAGTGAGAATTACTAGAGAATAAGATAGTTTAATGTGATGCAAATCACATTAGGAGAAAAGTAGTCTATCATATAGTTATAGTATATGAAATAATGAATATGATTATGCTTAATAGACTTGCATGTATAAGTATGAGATAGAGAGGCCCGTATGAAAGAAGATTTAGTGTCGATGTTGTTTGAAGTTCCCGGGGAAACCGTGCGCGTCCATAAGGGGGATAGTCTCTTTAGCGAAGGAGATCCGGCGGAACATTTTTATATTGTAAAATCGGGGATTATTTCCATTAAGAAATTTGTATCTACCGGCCATGTATTGGCCTTGCGCTTAGTGAGTGAAGGGAATATCATCGGCGAGTTGCCCCTCTACGGCGATGAAGATTCTTCAGAGTATATCTTCAATGCCATTGCTAAAACTGATGCGGAAGTGTATTCCATCCGCTATGAAGTCTTGGAGCAGTATTTAGAGGCCCATCCTAAGCTAGCTATAGGTCTACTCAAGATTTTGAGTGAACATATGCGCAAGCAACATTCAAAATATCGAGACCTTATCCTCTATGGTAAGAAGGGGGCCTTTTATTCTACCTTGGTGCGACTCGTTAATTCTTATGGGGTCAAGCGGGCTGATGGTATTTATATTTCCGTAGCCCTTACTAATCAAGAGCTAGCCGAGTTCTGTTCAACTTCTCGGGAATCCCTTAACCGTATGGTATCAGAGTTACGTAAGAAGGGTGTCGTTTCCTATGAAAAGCATCACTTGGTCATTCATGACATGGATTACATCATGAACGATATAAATTGTGAAGGGTGTGACAAATCTATCTGTAATATTGACTAGATTGCTATATGATAGAAATAACAGCTGGATTTTTTAATTATAATGTTATTAAACTGGCTAATGAGTGAATTCTTTCTAAATGGGAGGAAATGACATGAGTTTATTAACTCAAAAGTTTAAGTTTTTGAGAAAAGCTGAGAAGTCTCAGTCTGGTCATCAACAAATTGAACAAGGTGGCCGTGAGTGGGAATCCTTCTACCGGGATCGCTGGTCTTATGACAAGACTGTACGTACCACACATGGTGTTAACTGTACTGGTTCCTGTTCTTGGAACGTCTATGTAAAGAACGGCATCGTCGCTTGGGAAAACCAGGCTACAGACTACCCTGCCACACCAGATGATATGCCGGATTACGAACCACGTGGTTGTGCCCGTGGATCTACCTTCTCCTGGTACCTCTACAGCCCATCTCGCGTTAAGTATCCATATATGCGCGGGGTTTTGGCTGATCTTTGGCGGAAGGCTCGTAAGGAGCATGCTACGGCTATTGAGGCTTGGAAGTCTATCGTAACTGATCCAGTTAAGCGGACATCCTATACATCTCAACGGGGTATGGGGGGCTTTGTGCGGTCTACTTGGGAAGAAGTATCCGAAGTAATCGCTGCATCTATGCTCTACACAGCACAAACCTATGGCCCAGATCGTAACTTTGGTTTCTCCGTAATCCCAGCCATGTCCCAATTGTCCTATGCAGCAGGGACTCGTTTCCTCAACCTCATGGGCGGGGTACCTTTGTCCTTCTACGACTGGTATGCTGATTTGCCTCCTGCATCGCCACAAGTGTGGGGCGAACAAACGGACTCCCCTGAGTCTGGTGACTGGTTTAATGCGGGCTATATCATCACCTGGGGTTCCAATGTTCCATTGACGCGGACTCCAGATGCGCACTTCATGAATGAAGTGCGCTACAAGGGAACCAAGGTGGTTTCTGTATCTCCTGACTATGCTGAATCCACTACTTCTGCCGATGCTTGGCTCAACGTTAAGGCCGGTACTGATGCGGCTTTGGCTATGGCCATGGGCCACGTAATCTTGAAAGAATATTATCTTGACCGCAAGGTTTCTTACTTCCAAGATTATGCTAAACAATTCACAGATATGCCATTCTTCCTCCGCGTAGAAGAGGATACACATGGTCATGTGGTACCAACCCGCTTCCTCAATGCGGCTGATTGCGGTCGCACAGAACAAGATGCTGAGTTCAAGGGCTATATCTTTGATGCCAATAGCCAATCATTGGTAACGCCAAACGGCACCATGGGTGAACGTCATGCTAACCCATCCAAGTGGAACCTTCGTCTGGAAGATTCCCAAACTGGTAATCCTATTGATCCAGTCTTGTCCGTTATGGATATGAAGGATGAGGTGGTATCTGTTCAATTACCTTACTTTGGTGAGGATAAAGAAGAGGGCTTTGTTACCCGCAATATTCCTGTCATGACCGTACAAACAACAGCGGGTCCTGTAAAAGTTACCACTGTATACGACTTGATTATGGCTCACTATGGCCTCGATCGTGGTCTTGGTGGGGAAGTGGCTACTTCCTACGAAGATGACATCGCTTATACACCAGCTTGGCAAGAAAAATTCACCGGTGTATCCCCTGCCTTGGCCATCCAAACGGCTCGTGAATTTGCCGATACAGCAGAAGCTACTAAGGGCCGTTCCATGGTTATCATGGGGGCTGGCATCAATCACTGGTACCATGCGGATATCATCTATCGTGCTATCTTGAATATCATCATGTTCACCGGTACAGAAGGTAAAAACGGTGGCGGCTGGGCCCATTATGTAGGCCAAGAAAAACTTCGCCCTGCTGAAGGCTGGGGCCTCATCATGACTGCTAAGGACTGGGGGACAGCACCACGTCTCCAAAACTCTCCATCCTTCTTCTATTTTGCGACGGAACAATTCCGGTCTGATGTGATTGACATTAACGAACGGGCATCTAAATTGGCCACTCCTCGCTATGCGCATCCAGGGGACTATAACGTCATGGCTGCACGCTTGGGTTGGTTGCCATCCTACCCAACCTTTGATCGTGGATCTCAACAATTGGTTGACGAAGCTAAGGCTCAAGGGGCTACTACAGCGGATGAAATCAACGCCTATATCGTTGATCAATTGAAAGCTAAACAATTGAACTTCTCCGTTCAAGACCCTGGTAAGGAAGCTAACTTCCCTCGCAACCTCTTTGTATGGCGGGCCAACCTCATTGGTTCATCTTCTAAGGGGCACGAATACTTCCTCAAGTACCTCTTGGGGACTAAGAATGGTGTTATTGAAGACTCCGATGCAGCGGTTAAGCCAGAGGAAATTAAATGGCGGGACCAAGAAGTACAAGGGGGCAAGTTAGACCTCTTGATCGACTTGGACTTCCGTATGGCATCTACGGGTCTTTATTCCGATATCGTATTACCGGCAGCGACTTGGTATGAAAAGGATGACTTATCCTCTACGGATATGCATCCATTCCTTCATGTATTCCAACCAGCGGTTAATCCTGGTTGGGAGGCTAAGTCTGACTGGGATATCTTCCGCACCTTGGCGGAAGCGGTTTCCAAGGTGGCTAAAGAGTCCAACCTTCCTAAGTACCAAGATATCGTAGCCGTGCCTTTGCAACATGATACACGGGGTGAATTGGCTACCCCTAATGGGGAAGTTAAAGATTGGTACCACGGCGAATGTGAGCCAGTTCCAGGCAAGACTATGCCTAACTTGGTTCATGTGGAACGGGACTTTACCAAGATTTACGAAAAATTCATCGGTCTAGGCCCTGGTGCTAGCAAGAAAGCTGGTGCGCATGGTGCGACATGGGATATTTCTGATGAATACGAAGCGCTTAAGGAACAAATCGGTACGATTGACCATGCCGGTTATGTATCCCAAGGTTGCCCATCTATTTTCACCGCTAAGCAAGCCTGTGATGCTACCTTGCGACTTTCCTCTTGCTCTAATGGTAAATTAGCCGTACGGGGCTGGGAAGCAGTGGAAAAACAAACTGGCCTCGACAACTTGCAATATATTGCGAAACCTCGTGAAGGCCAACGGTTCACCTTCGATGAATGCGTAATCCAACCGCGCAACGTTATTTCTTCTCCAACATCAACGGCTAAATCTGACAATAATCGCCGCTATTCTCCATTCAATACGTCCATTGATGACCTCTTCCCATTCCGGACTGTTACCGGTCGTCAATCCTACTATTTGGACCATGAAATGGTACGGGACTTCGGCGAAGGCTTAGCCCTCTTCAAGCCAACCTTGAATTATGCACCGGTTAAGGGGAATTATGAAGCAGAAGGGCAAAAGTCCATTAAGCTTAAATACCTCACACCGCATAACAAGTGGTCTACCCACTCCATGTACTTCGATGCCCAACAAATGCTCACCCTCTTCCGTGGTGGGCAAACCGTATGGCTCAATGAAGATGATGCAGCAGAAATCGGCGTAGCTGATAATGATTGGGTAGAAGCATACAATAAGAATGGTGTAGTTGCAGCACGGGCTGTCGTATCTCCACGGATTCCTCGTGGCATTATGTACATGCACCACGCCCAAGACCGCCATATCAATGTGCCTGGGGCACCAATTTCTAAAGAACGCGGTGGTACCCATAACGCACCAACCCATATCCATTTGAAACCGACCCATATGATCGGTGGCTATGGTCAATTATCCTATGGTTTTAACTACTATGGCCCAACCGGCAACCAACGGGATATGGTCGTAGTGGTTCGCAAGATTGAGGAGGTGGATTGGCTTGAAGATTAAGGCTCAAGTATCTATGGTGTTGAACCTGGACAAGTGTCTTGGCTGTCACCAATGCTCCGTTACATGTAAAAATACATGGACAAACCGCGAAGGTACAGAATACATGTACTTTAATAATGTCGAAACCCGTCCAGGTCTTGGTTACCCACGCAACTGGGAAGACCAAGATAAATGGAAGGGTGGCTGGCAGATTGATTCCCATGGCAAGTTAGCGCTGGCTACTGGCTCTAAGGGTAAACGGCTCTTAAAGTTGTTCTACCATCCAGAACAACCTGAATTGAAGGATTACTTTGAACCATGGACGTATGATTATGAAACCTTAATTACGTCTAAACGTAAGAACCACCAACCAATTGCCCGCCCAAAATCCTTGGTAACAGGGGAAAAGATGGAAGTTACCTGGGGGCCTAACTGGGATGATGACTTGGCTGGCGGCCACCATGCCCGAACTGATCTTAACCTTAAAGGCTTAGGGGAACAGATCAAGTTTGACTACAAAGAAGTTTTCATGCGGTATTTACCTCGACTCTGTAATCACTGCTTGAACCCAGCTTGTGTTGCAGCCTGCCCATCCGGCGCCATCTATAAACGGACTGAAGATGGCGTTGTCTTGGTCAACCAAGACGTATGCCGTGGCTGGCGTCACTGCGTGCCAGCTTGTCCTTACAAGAAAATTTTCTACAACTGGGAAACTAACAAGGCCGAAAAGTGCGTTTTCTGCTATCCTCGTTTAGAAAATGGTCGCCCTCAAATCTGTGCGGAAACATGTACAGGTCGTATCCGCTTCTCCGGCGTTGTCCTCTATGACATGGATCGGGTTGCAGAAATGGCGGAAACAAAGGATGATAAGGCCATCTATGATAATATGTTGGAACTCATCTTGGACCCTCATGATCCAGAAGTTATTAAGGCGGCTAAGGAAGAAGGAATCTCTCAAGCTTGGCTTGAAGCAGCTCAAAATTCTCCTATCTATAAATTGGTAAAAGAATGGAAAGTGGCCTTGCCACTCCATCCTGAATACCGCACCCTCCCTATGGTTTGGTATGTGCCACCTATGTCTCCAATCGTTCAACGAGTATCGTCTCAAGTATACTTGGCCAAGGCCGATGAAATGCGGGTGCCTTTGACCTATTTGGCTTCCCTCTTCTCCGCTGGTAATACAGAGGTAGTAGGGGATATCCTTCAAAAACTCTTGGATATGCGTATGTACATGAAGATGCGCACTCAGAATGATGGCATGGCAGTCAGCACTAATCCGCACTTGTCTGACGATGACATGTACGCTATGTATAAGCTCTTGGCCTTGGCTAAGTATAAAGACCGATTTGTCCTTCCTACCGATGTAGATGTGGATCGTGAAAAACGTCATGAAATGCAACATAACGCAGGCTTTACCTGTCCTACAGGGGGTTGTCATCAATGCTAGATAGCCAAAAAATTCTGCTTATCGTTTCCTATTTGTTACGTTATCCAGATCAGCAATGGCGGTCTGAATTCCCTAGCTGGAAGTGGGAAGCGGAAAACTCTGTACAACATCAACTTCTGCGGGAATCTTTGATTGAATTCTTCGAATATGTGGAAGAGACAGGGCTTATAGACTTTGAAAATCAATACGTGGAATCCTTTGATTTTTCTAAGAATACCACCCTCTATATGTCTACCTATGAACTCCAAGGGAACGGGGAACAATCGGAACAATTAGTTCAGTTTTCCGCAGATTTCTTGGAAAATGGTTACGACCTTCCTCATAAGGAGACGCCTGACTATTTGCCAGCCCTCTTGGAACTCTTGGCCGCTGTCGATGAAAAAGCTATGCGTAAAATCTTCAAGCGCATCCTTCCTTACATCGAATACCTCCGTCAGGAGTTGATTAAGGCGGAATTGCCATATGCCTTGTTGTTGGATGTCGTTTTGGCTGTAGCTAACGGATTGGAGGAAAGTGCACATGACTAATTTCTTGTGGGGAGCGCTCCCATATATTGCCTTCACCTTCCTTGTGGTAGGCACACTGGTTCGGTTCTTTTACTTTGAACGCAATTGGACCACAAAATCCAGTGAATTCTTGGAAAAGAAACAACTTAGAATCGGCAATCCCTTGTTCCACTTGGGCTTGTTGATGGTTATCGGCGGTCACGTAGTGGGCGTTTTGGTGCCTAAGATTTGCACAGAATACTTTGGTATCAATGAGCATATGTACCACCAAGGGGCCTTGTGGATGGGGGTGCCAGCAGGTATCATCCTCCTCTTGGGCTTCATCATATTGATGCGGCGTCGATTTACCGTATCCTATATGAAAGCTAATACGTCCACCATGGACCGTTGGCTCTATCTCTTTTTGGCCATTGCTATCGTGGCGGGCCTTGCATCTACCCTTTGGAATGCACCAGGTCAGTTTGACTACCGGGAATCCATTGGACCTTGGTTCCGCGGTCTCCTCTACTGGAACCCTGAACCATCCCTCATGGATAATGTGCCAATTCTCTTCAAGATCCATATGGTGTCTTGGATGATTGTGGCTATTCTCTTCCCATTCACACGCTTGGTTCACTGCTTGTCCCTACCGTTCCAATATTTGACGCGAGCTAACATCGTCTACCGTCGCCGCGACCAATAAAAGAATAGATGGTTTTATTCAGGATACTTCTTTAGTCTTGCTGGTTAAGATATAAGAAGGCCATAACAAGAGCTAGCCTACAGTGGCTGTCTTCTCCAAAGGGAAAATTGGCAGTCAACTGGGGGCTAGCTCTTGTTCTTTTCTAGAATCAATTGGATATAGTAAAATATATATGTATGTATACCTTAGCCTCTAGCTGAGATTGTTTTGTTTAGTCCAAGGAGACCTTTCACTATGCATATTCCAGAGAATTATCTTAGCCCTGAAACCTGTGCCGTCATGGCCGTTCTGGCAGCACCGGTTGTCATTGCTTGTGCCAAGAGAATTAAAAATAAATTATCTCCTCAAGAGTTACCCCTCTTAGGTGTGGGGGCAGCAGTATCCTTTTTGCTTATGATGTTCAACATACCTGTTCCTGGTGGTACATCTGCCCATGCTGTAGGGGGAACCTTGTTGGCAGCACTCTTAGGACCTGAAGCAGCGGTCCTATCTGTGGCTTCGGCCCTTCTCATTCAAGCTGTCTTCTTTGGGGATGGTGGCATCTTGGCCCTAGGGGCTAATATCTTTAATATGGCTGTCCTCATGCCATTGGTAGGCTATGGCCTTTACTCTCTACTTAAGAAGGCCCTCCCTAATGTGGTGGCCTTAGCCATTGGGGCCTATGCGGGTATTAATGCAGCGGCATTTATGGCGGCCATCGAATTTGGCATCCAACCTATGCTCTTCCATGATCCGGCAGGCCTAGCGCTCTATGCCCCATATCCTTTGTCTATCGCTATCCCAGCTATGATGATTCCTCATTTGACTATCGCAGGTCTTGCGGAGGTCATCTTTACTGTAGGTATCTATTCCTTCGTACATGGTAAGGATACAGGGACTATTTCCATTAAGAACAAGGTCCTTTATGGGATTATGGGCCTTTTGGTTGTTCTCTGCCCCTTAGGTCTCCTAACAGAAGCTACTGCTTGGGGCGAATGGGGGACTGACGAAATCGTCGATGTCGCCGAAGGCGGTAGTGCCTTAGGCTATGTACCACAAGGGATGGAGCAGGGCTTCTCCTGGGAGAGCCCTTTGGCTGATTATGCTTTCCCTGGCATGCCGGATGTAACAGGTTATATTTTGTCCGCAGTTATTGGTATTGCCCTCTTGGTTATTGTTTATCGGGTGATTGGTAAGGTAGCCTATGCACGATAAGAATGGGAAGCGGCTAGGGGCCTTGCCCCCCTGGCTAGCAGTATCGGACAAGTACATAGTGCCTAAGGATTCCGATGCCTTCCTCAATCGGTCTATCGATCATTTTTTAGGCCTCATTCAGAAGGGGCGATCCCTTGGTGGCGAACGAACTCAATCCCAGGGACACCCCCTCTTAGCCCTGGCCCATGCTCTATTGATTTCTTTTTTGGTGGTATTGAGTAGTCAAACTAGTTTTCTCTACTTTCCCTTGGCTTGGGTCTTAATCCAGCTTTGTTTCTTGCCAAGTAGAGACCTAGTCCGCATCTTGCAGGTGTCCCTCCTAGCGGCTCTCTTTAATGCCTTAGTCCTTTTACCGGCTATACTCCTCCTAGGAGAAACCCGGTCTTCTCTTATGGTACTCAAGGTATTTATTACGGTGACCCAGA
This sequence comes from uncultured Veillonella sp., assembly GCA_934191645.1. Taxonomy (GTDB): domain Bacteria; phylum Bacillota; class Negativicutes; order Veillonellales; family Veillonellaceae; genus Veillonella. The sequence goes on from CAKPUJ010000001.1 coordinate 102,637, forward strand.
TGCAGATCTTTGCCAGCTTAACAGCCTGGCACGATATCATCGCTTCCCTTCGCTACCTACGAGTACCGTCTATCTTTATTTTTATCCTCCATATTTCCCTCAAGTATATCTACTTGTTAGGAGAGACGGCCTTGGCCCTACTCTACGCTTTCCGCCTGCGGGCAGTGGGACGGACCCAAGGCAAGGGGATGACAATGGGAGGCATTATGGGGACCCTTTTTATCCGGTCCCGTATGGAGGCTCAATCCCTCTACCAAGCTATGGTCTGTCGGGCCTTTGATGGGACCTATTACAGCGGTCACAGGTCCTGGCCTCTCACCTGGATGGATGGCCTTAATGCTATCATTATGGTATTTCTAATCTATGTATTTTATATGGGAGGTCGCTAATGTTTTTCGCCTTAGATAAGGTGGGCTTTGCCTATGATAATGGGCAGCCTGTCTTAGAAGACCTGTCCCTAGTCATAGAAAGAGGGCAGGCAGTAGCCCTGGTGGGAGCCAATGGATCTGGGAAAACGACTGTCCTCAACCTGTTAGCAGGTATCCATAAGGCCTCTTCTGGGCAGGTTATCTTTAAGGACCAGGCCCTCAGTGCTGATCGTTTTAAGGATCAGGCCTATATGAAAGCCTTTCATAAGGATGTGGGCATTGTTTTTCAGCGGGCTGATAGCCAACTCTTCTGTCCTTCCGTTTACGAGGAAATTGCCTTTGGCCCTCGGCAGATGGGCCTAAGCCAAGACCAGGTGGATCAACGGGTTCATGATATGGTGGCCTTATTGGGCCTATAAGACCTTTTAGACGCTGTTCCCTATCAACTATCAGGGGGGCAGAAAAAGCGGGTGACCCTAGCGGCTACCTTGGCCCTTAATCCAGAGGTCCTCCTCTTGGATGAACCTATGGCCGCCCTTGACCCACGAACTCAGAAGGTAGTTTTAGACCTTCTAGCTATGCTTCGTCAAGCGGGAAAGACTTTATTAATTGCTACTCACGACCTTCACCGCCTGCCGGACATGGTAGACAGGGTTGTTCTCTTTGATGAAAAGCACCGCATTGTGGCGGATGATAGCCCTCAAGCTGTTTTGCAAGAGGTAGATCTCTTGAAGGCGGTTAACCTAGTAGATGAGGACTACCATGTCCACATTCACAGCCATGGTGATGGGGACGAATTGCATATTCACTTGTAAGTCCTATAAAAAAGACCTGTAAGCTCAGCTTACAGGTCTTTTTAGTTCTTACTTAGATAATTCATAAGAGCTTATCTAAATGCTTATTTTAATAATTTTTAGGATAGGTTTAAGTGGAAATCTTAAACTTGGTCAGGATTATCTTCCTTTACTAACTCTTCTTCTGCTTTCACAGATGCTTGGAAGGCGGGAAGGAGAGGTCCATAGCTTGTGTTCGAGGAAGTTGGTTTAATTAAGAGGTAGAGGACATAAAGGGAAGTTAGGAAGTGGGCCAATTGCAAGATGACAATCAGGAAGAGGAGGTCAGGGTTTTGGCTAGCTACAGCGACCACAAAAACTAAGATGGATGAGAAAGCCAGTGCTACAGGTAGGAGCATGTAGAAGCCCGATTTGCCTACATCATGCAAGCGGCGTACAGAGGCGGAAATAAAGGCTAAGAAGAGGATGAATAGGATGAGGGTGGCAAGTAGGAAGAGAAGGCCTACGAGGCTCAAAATAGTACCGTATTCTTGCATCATGTACATTTCGACAATTTGAGAAGAAGATAGGAGGAAAGGAGCCTTTTGGTAGATGTCGATGATAGCGAGGCCTTGGACTAAGTTAGTGATAAAGCCTACTGCCATGGAGACGACTACATAGAAGAAGTAGGCTGCCCCCAAGGCTAGGGTATATTGGTGACGGCTAGTACGACCCTTGAATGTAAAGGCCTGTTTGAGAGTGGCCTTGAGGTTACCCCAAAGAGTCAATTGATTTTCATCCGCTTCAGGGTTCATAGGAAGGGTCTCTACAGGCTGTTCTCCGTAGGCGTTGGAACCAGGATTAGAAGGGGATAGGAACTTATAGAGGAGGATGGCCTGGCCGATAACAGGAATCAATGAGATGAGGACCCACCAGCCCCTATTACCTATATCGTGTAAACGCCGTACGCTATACCCCAAGAGGGATAAGAAGAGGGCAACTTGTATGATGACAAAGAGAATCCCTCCTATGGCTAGGGGCCAGGTAGTTGGATTTCCAGGGCTGGATAAAAAGCCGCTAAGGCCCCCACCCAAGGTGAGAATTAGGAAGGCTAGAATTTCAATACCCCAAGGGACCAAAAGGGTGGTGAGGTAAAATTCAGAACGGCTAACCCGTCCTTTAAAGCTAATAGGCTTAGCTTTGAAGCGGCCATGGGCAGAGCCTATGGTCAATTCTTGTGGATTTGCTTGTTGTGTCATGATGACTCCTTTATACAGTTACTTTATTTATATAGGTTTCTATATAGTGTAGTGAGAATGAATGGAAATGTCAATGAGACATAGAAGGTGCTTTGCTTGTGGGAGATACTGCCATATGTTAGACTGAATTATATGACTAATCTTTTAGGGAGGTAAGCTCTATGAAAACCATACACACTGATAAGGCGCCTGCTGCGGTAGGCCCATACTCTCAAGCTAAGGCTGTGGGTAACCTCGTATTCTTGTCGGGCCAAGTAGGCCTCAATCCAGCTACGGGCAAACCTGTAGAAGGGGGCATCCAAGAACAAACAGAACAGGTGATGAAGAACCTAGGTGCCGTCTTGGCTGAGGCGGGGACCGATTTTGAAGGGGTTGTGAAGACAACTTGCTTCCTAGCTAATATCGAGGACTTTGCAGCTTTCAATGAAATCTATGGCAAGTACATGACCGGGAAACCAGCCCGCTCTTGTTTTGCTGTGAAGGATCTTCCCTTGGGTCTCTTGGTAGAAGTAGAGGCTATCGCTGAAGTCAAATAGGCCGTATCCTATGAAGTAGAAGGGCTCTTAAGCAATGCTTAGGAGCTCTTCCTCCTAGGGTAATTGATAGATAATGAGAATGATGGTGCTGACTAGTGCCTCGATTTTTGTTATGCTTATAGAGATACCACTCCCAGACCAAGGACATCCTTGGTCATAATTTCCCCTGGGAGTGGTATTTTGTCTAAATCAGTAAAGGAGGGCCATATGCTGGATAAAAAAATAATAGAACAGCGCTTGCTCATGCAATCTGCCGGTCTTATGGGCTTGTTGGCGGTTGCGGGGACTATTATGGGGATTATCTCTGGTTCGTCCGCCATCCTTCTGGATGGGGTGACCGCATTTATAGGGGTTATTATCAAGCTCATGATGATTGGCACCTCCAAGCTAGTAGCTAATGAAACCTCCAAGCGTTTCCAGTTTGGTTATTGGCAGTTTGAGCCTCTGGTCCTCATCATGGAAGGGTCTTTTACCCTTCTCATCGTCATCTATGCGCTAGCTTCGGGGATTACTGATCTCTTAGCAGGGGGGCGGGCTGTTAAAATTGATTTGGCCATCGCCTATGCGATATTCTTCACCGTGGCCGACTTAATTTATATCATTTATGTACGCCGCATCAACAAGCGGCTCAAGTCCAACCTGGTTAAGTTTGATAACATCTCCTGGACCATCGATGTGCGCCTAGAAGCAGCCATCCTTATTTCCTTTATCATAGCCCTTCTTCTGAAAGCATCCCCTTGGGCCGCCTATGCTATTTATGTAGACCCCCTAGTCCTTATAGCCTTGTCCTTGCAGATGATGCCATCGTCCTTTAGAATCTTGATTCCATCCCTTAAGCAAATCCTGGGGGTAGCGCCCCTAGCCTACCATAATCGGATTCAGTACATTATGGATGATTTTATGAGGCGGTATCACTTCCTTGACTATGTCACCTCTGTAC
>CAKPUJ010000002.1:0-87763 GCA_934191645.1 uncultured Veillonella sp.
TAGTGCCATTGCATCAGGTTCTAAGCATGCATAGAGGAGCGTAGCGACAGCTATGCGTGCTGGGATAGGAAGTCGCTGATTAAGCAAAAGAGACACACCAAACGGTGTGTCTCTTTTATTATATATACAAGAATGTAGAGTCCGACCAGGCCTTGGCCTGGGAAAAGCAGGGCAGTAGGAGCTGGAGGAGCAGAGCGACGACCAGATCCACTGCATCGCTTTCATCCGAGCGTAAGATTTTCGCGGAGCGAAATCCCCAGCGAGGAGTGATAGGAAGTCGCTGATTAAGCAAAAGAGACACACCAAAAGGTGTGTCTCTTTTATTATATATACAAGAATGTAGAATCCGAGCAGGCCTTGGTCTGGTCCGCAGAGAACCCCGTTTATAGGAGCATAGCGAAGCATAAACGGGAGTGAATCGCGGAGTTCGTCGCGTAAGGTTTTACTGAGTAAAAGCCACAGCGACGAACACCCAGTATTGCTAAGGAAGAAGGATACATAGGAAGTCGCTGATAACTCAATAGTTTATTTTTGGTATCTAGACGGATCGCTATAATATCGTAGATATAATTCATTGTTTATTTCTGAATCATTGATAATTGTTGATAGTAAAATATCTCCATGTATAAATTTATGTTCCTTAGTAAAATAGGCTCCTTGCTCACCTTCGTGATTGTGGAGGGCCCAGACTACGTTGTCTCCAGTGATGAAAGGGATGTATTTAAAATCAAGAAATTCAAATAAACTAGCAATCGTGATATCATCTGGTACGATAAACTCTTCTATATGATGACTCATATCGTCAGCGGCACAAACAGAATCTCGGTTAATGACTATACGCATACTATTCACTTCCTATCTACGCAATATTCTTTCTGTATTCATATTACATTACAGGAGATTTTATGTCATCAAGAGGTCTATTAACTATAATATGATATTGGACTTTAATTTATACATTTGTTAGGAAACTGTGCTATAGTACTCTTAGTAAATTATTAATTCTACATGAGGCTTTACGCTATGAATACAACACTTAAAAAATGCCTTCTTTTGGCAACAACTTGTACCATGTTGACTGGTTTTACTGCTACTACTGTGACTCCTCCTGTACAGGCAGCAGGAGCGGCTGAATCCCTTCTTTCTGGTGGCTTGGCTATGGTTTATGTATCCTCTGCTATTAACAAGATGGACAATACAGATCAAGGGCAACAAGAATCTTTGGAGAATGCTAAAAAGCAAACTGGTTACTATGATAACCCAGCAGCCCAAGCGCGTGTAAAAGGAATTTTAGCTAACCTGGAAAAATCTCCTTTGGTAAAACGTAAGGGCTATACAGTTTACGTAAATCCGGATAATGAGTTTAACGCCTTCATGACTATCGGTCGCGTTATGTCTGTTAATAAAGGTGCTTTGGATAAGTTGGACGATAGTGAGTTGGCTTATGTTATGGCCCATGAATTATCCCATGGAGAGCATAAGGACATCGTAAATGGCCTTAAAAAGCAAGTCGGTTTGGCTACAGCTGTGTCCGCTGTAGATGGTGGTAATAACCTCTTAGCTAACATTGCTGGTAACTACATTAATAATCAGGTATTTACTATGAGCCAAGAAAAGAATGCTGATAAGTTGGGCTTCCAAATCTTGGCGGATACGGACTATAACATTGGTGGTGCACCAGCGGCTATGGTGGTTCTCCGCAATGCCTACGGTGATCATTACCGTGAAGGTTTGGCTTCTGTTATCAATCCTAATAACCATCCTAAGACATCCGGTCGTGTTACTACGAATAACCAATATATGTATGAATACTCTGGTAACCACGTATCTGTTTCTGGTGAAACGGTCTATGTAAATGGGGTCAATATCTATACTCCTGCTGCCTCTGGCCAATATACAGGGGAAGAACGGGCTTACTTTATGGCGGGTAAGTTAGCTAAGATGTATCACAAAGGACAAATTTATACTGGAGCAGCTTCTTATAGCGGTCCTAGTGTCATTGTAGCAGGTACTTCCGTTATTACCACACCAGGGGCTGATGTTGCTAGCATGGTGGCTAATAACTTGAATACGGCCTTTGCTAAACCAGCTCCAGAGGCTAAAAACGGCAAAGGGGCATCTAAATCTAATGCCAATACAAACACCAAGAAGTCTGTTTCTAAAGCACAAACTAAGAAGGCGAGCACAAGTCATGCTAATCATGATGTGAGCCGTCCTGTAAAGCTTAAGGTTTAATAGAAGTGTTTTTGTACATATAAATACTTAAATAAAGAGGGTTTCCTAACAGGAAGCCCTCTTTTTGTACCTGTGTATCCATAGGTTTTCTTGGCCTGGTGTAGTATAATTTAATAGATTTATAAGCTTTTAGAATCCGGATCCAGTTTAGGAGGTCCTTATGGACAGACAAGAACCAATGTTATCCCCTTATATGAGTAAGCGTAATCCATCGGGGATTCGTCTAGGACAAATTAAATTTCTCGCTCGGGAAGAGCGGCCTAACCTTGTAAATGGGGCCATTGGTAACGTTATGATGCCTATGTATCCTGCCATGCAGGACCGGCTCTTTAATCTAGGGGATCCTAATAGTCCCTTCCGTACGGGCATTGTCCCTTATATGGCGACTGCGGGTACACCAGAGGCGCAAGAAGCCTTTCGGGTTATTTTAAAATCTCAAGGTTTTGATTCGGAAGACCTCAATGTCTTGGTAACTGATGGGGCCTCCATGGCTATGGAGATTTCCATGTTGGGCGTTTGTGGTGGTGCAGGTAAGGATGAACGACCTCTTCTCATGTTGGACCCTACCTATACTAACTATGCTGCTGTAGGCCGACGTATCGGCCGTAAGACGGTTTCTATCGGGCGTAGTCTCAATGAAGATGGTCGTTTTGAATTGCCTGCTACGGAAGAGTTGGAAAAGAAGATTCAAAAGGAAAAACCAGGAGCTCTCTTGGTCATTCCTTACGATAATCCTACGGGTCAGCTTTTTACTTATGAAACCCTTAAGGAATATGCAGCCCTCTGTGTTAAGTACAATATGTGGATTATCTCCGATGAAGCCTACCGAGAATTAGCCTATGAAAAGGGGGTTTTATCCACCTCTATTTGGGGCCTGACCGAAGAGGATGTACCGGGTATTACGGGTCGTCGAATTTCTCTAGAAACCGCTTCTAAGGTGTGGAATGCTTGTGGCCTTCGCATCGGTGCTATCATTACAGATAATGACGAAGCTTATAGTAAGTTCGTCGCTGAATATACCTCTAATTTGTCTGCCAATACTCTTGGCCAATATATCTTTGGGGCTTTGGCCCATGAAAGCTTTGAAGATCTTCGGGCTTGGTATAATAAGCAGCGTACCTATTACCGAGAAATGATCTATAAACTCCATGAAGAGCTACAGGCCGTAGAACCAGACTTTATTGTCTCCAACCCACAGGCCTCCATTTACTTTGTTATCGACGTGAGGAAGGTGGCTAAGCCTGGCTTTGATTGCGATGATTTTGCTATTTATTGCGCTGAAAAAGGGCATGTCATGATTGATGGTCAGGAGTACACACTCTTAATCGCGCCTATGAAGGGCTTTTATTCAGGCGCATCTCCTGAAGACAACCCTGGTAAGACCCAGTTGCGTTTATCCTTCTGTGAAAATCCAGATGTTTTACGGCTTGCCCCTGTACTCTTGTCTAAACTTTTCAGAGAGTATGAGGCACAACGAGATAACGATTAAGAATGAAATAAAAAGGCCTCACCACTATGTGGTGAGGCCTTTTCTTAGTTTTTATAGGCAAGTTTACTATCTTTTAGTTAGCTTGTTTAGCTGCTTCCATTTCAGCTTTCAATTGCTTAGCACCGCGGTGAGCGAGCAAGGCAAAGATGATACAGAGGATAGCACCAGCGAAGAGGAGGTAGAAACCACCATCCCAGCCAACTTTATCTACGATGATACCGTAGAGGCTAGTACCACCGGAAGCACCTACGATGTAGGACATGAAGCCACGAAGGCCAACAGCAGAACCTACAGCGAATGGAGGTACGATTTCCATGGTTTGTACAGACGCCAAGAATTGAGGGATGTAAATCAAGCAACCGATGATGGCTGCGAAGATGGTTACGGCAGTCAATGTTGTGGATTGCCAGTAACCGAAGATACAGAAGATGATGATAATCAAGGAAATAATAGCTGGTGGCATCCGGTAACCCTTGAAGAGTTTATCGGAGATATAACCAGCGAAGAGGGTAGAAGGAATGGCTGCCCATTCGAAGAAGAGGAAGGCAATGGCCATTTCAGCCTTGGAGAAACCTTTTACTTGTAAGAGGTAGATAGGAATCCATGTGAGGATACCGAAACGAATGAGGTATACGAAGGTATCAACGAGGGATACGAACCAAGCATTCTTATTTTTGAATACGTAGCGATAGAAGATTTGACCAGCAGATAGGTTAGCGGCTGCTTTCGCTTGTTCAGTAGTATCGTTTTTATCGTTTTGTTCACCTGTGATTTCACTGGTTGTAGGAAGCCCTTCGAGTTCTGGACTTTCCTTAATCATTTGATAGATGATTAAAGCAATGACGATGGCGATAACGGCAGGCACCGCATAGGAGGCCAAACGCCAATGGTCTTGGGATAAGAAGAAGAAGGCGGCTGCCACGATAGGAGCGATAATACCACCACCGATGTTATGGGAGATATTCCAGATAGCACCGATAGTACCGCGGGCGGACTTAGGATACCATTTAGCGATGGTAATGAAGGAAGGACCAACCCCAAAGCCTTGGAAGAAACCATTCAAGACGATGAGGATGAGGAACATTGTCAAGCTATCAGCGAAGCCCATGAGTAAGTTCATGAGGGCACACATAATAAGGCCGAAGACCATAAACTTCTTAGGACTACATTTATCTGAAATAGAGGACATAACCCCTTTTGAGATACCATAGGCGATGAGCATGGAGCTCGTTAAGAAGCCGATTTGGGTCTTGGACAGTTCCAAAACACTTTGTAAATATGGTGTGGACAAGGCGAAGTTGTTACGCACGATGTAGAAGGCTGCGTAGCCTAGGAAGACACCAGCTAGGGCCCAGAACCGTTTACTATGGTAAACGGACATGATTTGCTCCTTAGGGACCATTGGTTTAGGAGCGCCAGGTTTCAAAAATCCTAACATAATAAAACCATTCCTTTACATAAATATAAAGAATAAAATAATGTTTTATTCATTATACGATAGAGAAAGTTATTAGAAAAGCCTTATTTATATTATTCATAGGCTTTTGTGATAACTCTTGGTTTGGCTTACCAAACTGCTAGTTGAGTGTTACAATTATAGTATGTGATACATGTTACAGCCAATGTATAGTCCAATAAGGAGTTTTGGATATGAAACGTAAGGTTTTTATTACTGGTGCTAGTTCTGGTATTGGTAAGGCCATCGCCTATGCCTTTGCAAAAGAAGGGGATGACCTCCTTCTTTGTGCCCGGCGGACAGATAAGCTAGCTACTATTAAGGATGATATAGAAGGACAATATTCTGTTACAGTTTCAACCTTCCCATTAGATGTCTGCGATCGAGTGGCTGTTGAAGAGAAAGTGCCTAAGGCTATTGAAAGCTTTGGAGGCATTGATATTTTGGTCAATAATGCGGGCTTAGCCCAAGGTTTGGATCCCTTCCAAGACTCTTCCTTGGATGATGCAGCTACCATGGTAGACACCAATGTAAAGGGGCTCATTTACGTGAGTCGAGTAACCCTACCTTTCCTCATTAAGCAAAATACAGGCCATATCTTTAACATCGGGTCGACAGCTGGTATCTATGCTTATCCAAAGGGGGCTGTTTATTGTTCCACTAAAGCGGCTGTGAAAGCTTTGTCTGATGGAATTCGTATGGATACCATGGCTACGGATATTAAGGTAACCAATATCCAACCAGGTTTAGTAGAGACCCCCTTCTCTGAAGTGCGCTTCCATGGAGATAAGGCCAAGGCTAAAGCTGTTTACCAAGGAATTGATGCCCTCTTAGCAGAGGATATTGCATCGGCCTTGGTATTTGCGGCCAATACACCACTACGGATGCAGGTATCCGATATGACTATCATGGCTAACCATCAAGCCGCTGGCTGGATGACGGCTAGGAACCAAGATAAGTAGGAAATGGATACTTCTTTAGGGAGTACGCCATAACTATATACGAAGAAGATTGTATAGGAGGTAAGAGTATGTCTTATAAGGTTGTCGTTGTAAATGCATTTAAGATGAATTATGACCACCAATTGGATTTTACTAGCTTAGGTGGTTCTGTAGAGGTTTATGATGATTCCACACCGGAAGAATTCATCGCCCGTATCCAAGGGGCTGATGCGGTAGTTACCAAGGAATACCCTGTGCCAAAGGCTTTGATGGATCAATTTCCAGCTTCTGTAAAGCTCATCGTAGAAGCGGGCACGGGCTATAACAACATCGATCTTGATGCAGCTCGGGCTAAGGGGATTACCGTTTGCAACATCCCTGCTTATTCCACAGAGCGGGTAGCCCATACGGCCATTATGTTCATCCTCAACTTGGCTTCTTCCATGGGGGCACAAATCCGTAGCCTGGCTAAGGGTGACCGGTCTAACTTTACGGATCACCTCGCTGTGCCTCATTTGGAAGTGAACGGCAAAACTTTGGGTGTAATTGGTTACGGCCATACTGGTAAAGAGGTCATCAAGGTGGGCCAAGCGCTAGGGATGAAGGTGATTTGCCATACCCATACGGCTCGGCCTGATCAAGGGGGCGTTCACTTTGTGGATTTAGATACCCTTTTGAAAGAATCCGACTTTGTATCCCTTAACTGCCCTCTTAATGACAGTACTAAGCACATGATTAACCAAGATAGCTTGGGGCTTATGAAGAAGTCTGCTTTCATCGTGAATACAGGTCGGGGTGGCCTAATTGACGAAAAGGCTCTCATCAAGGCTCTTCAAGAAGGGACTATTGCGGGGGCTGGCTTAGATGTACAAGAATCTGAACCACCTGCACAAGATAACCCTCTTTATGATATGCCTAATGTTATCCTAACCCCACATATGGGTTGGAAGGGTTTAGAAACTCGCCAACGTTTGGTGTCCATTATCGCCGATGATGTAAAGGGTTTCTTTGCTGGCCAACCAGTTAATGTAGTTAGCTAGGATTCTAGCTTGCTAGTGAAAAAGGATTGACTAGTTGAGAAAAAGAGCTGAGGCTTAGGCCCCAGCTCTTTTCCTTTTTGCTTATCGTAGGCGCTAGTGATAGGTAGATAAGTGTAGCTAGAGCAACAGACAAGGCCTTTCATAAGCGCTATAGTATACCTATAAAGAAAAAGATAGGCCATACAGTAAGGTTCCTTAGGGATTATTTTATGGCCTTAGAACTAGGTATAGATTGGCTAGCTTAGTCTAGCAGGAGGAGGCGCCTTATGAGTGCACAAGTTATCAATAAATCCATGACCGTCGCTGATGCGGTTAAGGTAAACCCTGAAGTAATGGACGTTCTTGCTAAGGACGGCATTGATTTTTGCTGTGGTGGTAGTCATCCCTTGGCTGAGGCCATTGCAGAAAAGGGCAAGGATGTAGATCAATACATAGATATGCTCAATCAGGTTAAAGTGGCCCAAAAATCCACCCGCGCTGAGGTTCTTAATTATTCTAAGGATCAGTTGATTGACTATATCGTCCATAACTACCATCGGGAGCAATTGGTTATGATTGATGATATAGACCAAGGTTTGGAAAAGCTCCTTAATGTTCACTACGCCCATCACGGGGAAGAGTTAACTAAAATTTATCAAACCTTCTTACAATTAAAATCAGCTCTAGTCCCTCACTTCCGCCACGAAGAACACGTGGATTTCCCTGACTTTGTTGCTGGCAAGCCGGTAGATTTCGACGAGCTCCGCCGGGAACACGAAGCGGCTGGGGAAATCTTAGAATCCCTAGATGCTTTGACCAACCACTACACAGCACCAGCTGATGGTTGCGCTACCTACCAGTATGTATTTAAGACTATGAAGGCCTTGGAAGAAGGTCTCCATGAACACATCTTCTTAGAAAATTCAGTTTTATTTGAGATGAAGTAGGAACTATATAAGGTACATAGAGAACAAATCGCAGTGATAAAAATTTTTATCGTTGCGATTTATTTTATTTATGGATAAATAGGAGTATACTAAATGTAATTGAGCTATTATTTTCATTAGGAGGTTCTCAAGTGAGTACTGAACTACAAAAAGATTACCAACGTTTTGCTCAGGAAGCTAAGCATATTGTTAAAGACCGCGTCTACACGGACTATTTGCGCCGTTATGCCTACGGTGTTGATGCATCCTGTTACCACTATGTGCCAGAAGTAGTCGTTAAGGCTAATAGCGAAGAAGAAGTGATTAAGCTGATTCGCCTAGCTAACCAATGTGGTACACCTGTCAGCTTCCGGGCCGCTGGTTCCTCTTTGTCTGGTCAATCCTCCTGTAAGGATGTGCTGATTGTTGCTAACGATGGCTTTAAACGGATTGAAGTTCTTGGCAATGGCGAAGCTATTCGCGTGGATTGTGGCGTTATCGGGTCTGATGCTAACGATGCTTTGAAACCATTTAATCGTAAATTGGGTCCAGATCCTGCTACTATTACAACAGCTCTTGTTGGTGGTATTCTTAACAACAACTCCTCCGGTATGTGCTGTGGCATTGCCCAAAACTCCTACCAAACGATTCAATCCTTGCGGGTTATCTTGGTAGATGGCACCGTTCTTGACACCGGTAACCGCAAGTCTGTGGAGGCTTTCTTACAAGCCCGTCCTGATATCGTAGAAGGTCTTAATAAAATCCGTGCAGACATCATGGAAGACCAAGAATTGGTGGACATGATTAAACGGAAATACAAAATCAAAAACACCACTGGTTATGGCCTCAACTCCTTGGTTGACTTCGATGAAATTGTGGATATCTTGAACCATATCTTCATCGGTTCTGAAGGGACCATTGGTTTCGTATCCTCCATCGTTTACAACACCGTAGAAGATGTACCTAATAAGGGCTGTGGCTTAGCCTTCTTCCCAACCTTAAATGATGCTTCTGAAGCGGTTGTGGCTCTCGCAGGCATGGGCCGTGAAAAGGTTATCGCTGCGGAAATGATGGACTATCAATCCCTTAAATCCGTACAACAATTGGAAGCGGTTCCTGACTTTGTTCGGGATATCCCAGAAGGGACTTCTGCTATCCTCTTCCAAACTGAATCCTATTCCAAGGATCAAGTGGATAAAAACTTGGAAGAAATCAAGGCTAAGTTAGCAGGCATTAATACTACGCGTCCAACCTTGTACTCCCAAGATCCAGAAGAATATAACTCTTGGTGGGCCATCCGTAAGGGTCTCCTTCCAATCGCTGCTGGTCAACGTCGTTTGGGCACAACCGTTATCACAGAAGACGTATGCTTCCCAATCGAAGACTTCACTAAGGGTATCGCTATGATTACCGAACTCTTCCATAAGTATGACTTTGTGGATGGCGGTATCATCTTTGGTCATGCCCTCTCCGGTAACGTTCACTTTAACATTACACCAGATTTCTCCAATCCTAAGGATTCCAAAAACTTTGGTGACCTTGTAAAAGAAATGTCTGAACGCGTTTCTGGTTATGGTGGGTCCTGTAAGGCAGAACATGGTACAGGTCGCATGGTAGCACCATTTATCGAAGTGGAATGGGGTAAAAAGGCCTATGCTATCAACCGTCGCATTAAGGCCCTCTTCGATCCTGAAGGCTTCTTGAATCCAGATGTTATGATTACCGATGATCCTGACATTTACCGTAAAAATCTTAAGGCTCAATCCCCAATCGATGAAAAACTCACGATTTGTATGGAATGTGGCTTCTGTGAAAAAGCTTGTCCATCCCGTAACCTTACCTTGACACCTCGTCAACGGATTGCAGTTCTCCGTGAAACAAAACGTTTGGAAGAAGCGGGTCAACACGAATTGGCGGAAGAGCTCCGTCAAGGCTATCAATACTTTGGTGTGGATACTTGCGCTGCTTGCTCCATGTGTAAAGGCCTCTGCCCATTGTCCATCGATACAGCGCAAATTGCCTTGTCTATGCGCCGCATTGATCCACCTGCACCAGGTTTGGCAAAAGCTCTTTATGACAACTTTGATAAGACCTTGGCTGGTGCGCGTTTGGGCGTTACCTTGGGCGGTGTAGCTGGTGCTATCGTTACTCGTAAAGCTTTGGCTAAAGTAGCTGGTGCGGCTCATGATTTAACTGGCAAAACTCCATACTTGCCAACGACTACACCTAAGGCTAACCACTACAAGTTGACCAATAAGACAGCTCCTGGTAATACCAAAAAGGTCGTATACTTCTCCACTTGTGCTAACCGGGCTTTCCGTCCTAACCAAGGGTATGATGATAACCGGAGCTTGCAACAAGTATTTGAAAGCCTCTGTGCTAAGGCAGGTATCGATATCATCTATCCTGAACACATTGAAAATCTCTGCTGTGGCATGTCCTTTGAAAACTATGATGATGTACACGAACGGGCTGTAAAAGACTTGTCCGATGCCCTCCACAAGGCGTCTAACAACGGTCAAATTCCAGTTGTTATTGACCACTCCGCTTGCTTCAGCCATGCCTTCAAGCATATCGATGGCATCGACATTAAGGATATTTCCGAATTCCTTTACGAGTATGTTGTACCTGAACTTAACATTACTAAGTGCAATGAACGTGTTCTTGTACATAAACAATGTAAGATTAAATCAGCAGGCAAATCTCAATACATTGAAAAATTAGCTCGTCTCTGTGCTGATGATGTATTCAATATCAAATCCTTCGCTTGTGACGGCTTCGCTGGTCAAAAGGGCTTCTTCACACCTGAACTTAATAAGTGTGCAACTAAAGATCTTCGTCCAGAAGTAGAAGAATATGGCGCTACTCTCGGCGTATCCTCTTCCTCCACTTGTGAAATCGGTCTCGGTGAACAAGGTGGCATTCCATTCATTGGCATTGCTTACCTCTTGGACCGTTGTTCCACTGGTAAAAACTAATATAAATAGGCCCCATGTTTCATGGGGTCTTTTTATATGATAGGAGACCTATCATATAAAACCCGAATGTTATAACTATAACTTATAAAAATAATTCGAATTTATGAATCCTTTTTATTGAATGAGGTCTTGGCCTATGGTAAAATAAACGGGTAAAATACTGTCATTAATCATAAGGAGAGAGACCATGATCCCACGCTATACACGAGAAGCTATGGGCCATATTTGGAGCGAACGCAACGAATTTGACACCATGTTGTTGGTTGAAAAGTTAGCCTCTGAAGCACAAGCTGAGTTGGGTGTAATTCCTAAGGAAGCAGCCGCTATTATTCGGGAAAAGGGCGACTTCGAAGTGGAACGAATCCATGAAATCGAAGCGGAAACCAACCATGATATCATCTCCTTTGTAACTGCTGTAGGGGAAAAGGTAGGTCCAGAAGCGGCTAAGTATATCCATTTGGGTTTGACATCTACAGATGTTAAGGATACGGCCTTGGGCTATATGATGAAGCAATCTTGCGACATCCTCTTGGAAGACCTTAAGAAATTGCACGACGTTTTACGGCGCCGAGCTATTGAGTTCAAACACACACCTATGATCGGCCGCACCCATGGTATCCATGGGGAACCTACTACCTTCGGCTTGAAGCTTTGTCTCTGGATGGCGGAAGTAGAACGGGATATAGAACGTTTGGAACATGCCCGTAAAACAGTGGCAGTCGGCAAATTGTCTGGTGCTGTAGGGACTTACTCCAATATCGATCCATTCGTGGAACAATATGTATGTGAAAAATTGGGTTTGGAACCTGTTAAGATTGCTACCCAAGTAGTACAACGGGATCGTCATGCAGAATTCTTGTCCACCATGGCTGTTATCGGCGGTACCTTGGATAAGATTGCCCTCGAAATCCGTCACTTGCAACGGACAGAAGTACGAGAAGCAGAAGAGTACTTCAGCCCTAAGCAAAAAGGTTCTTCCGCTATGCCTCATAAACGGAATCCTATTACCTGTGAAAAGATTTGTGGTATGTCCCGTCTCTTGCGAGGCTATGCTCAATCTGCCTATGAAAACCAAGCACTGTGGCACGAACGGGATATTTCCCATTCTTCTGTAGAACGGGTGATTTTGCCAGATGCGACTATCGCTTTGGACTATATGTTAAACCTAACTACACGGACTCTTGATAAACTTTTGGTATACCCTGAAACCATGCTCAAGAACCTCAACCTTACAGGGGGGCTCGTGTTTAGCCAAACAATCTTGACCCACTTGGTTGATAAGGGGGCAGTTCGCGATGAGGCGTATCGTTGGGTACAAAAACACGCTATGGAACGCTGGTTGGAAGGTAAGGACTTTGCTACAGGCCTCAAGTCCGATGAAAACATCAAGAAGTACATGACCGATGAAGAAATCGATGCTTGCTTCGATCCTTATAAGCTCTTGAAACACGTTGACACTATCATGGCTCGTTTCGGCCTATAAGATAGGATTTTGAAGGACCTCTTTGGAGGTCCTTTTTTTTGTTCCGGCTAGTTTGGATGAGGAGGGAGAGGGGCTGTCTTTCATAGAAAATTAAGGATTTTAGTTTATAGTGAGAGCCAATGAGAATGTTGGGGTCATTCTAGGGTCTGTGTATTGTGAAACCTTTTATGAGAAGAAAGGAATCACTATGAACAAGATGTTAAGCTCTCTTTACAGGACCGCCTTACAAGCAGGGGCGGGTATTATGACAGGTGGTATCATTCTGTCTTTCTTGGCCGGCGGCCATGTGTCAGGTTTTCTAGTTAAGCTCGTAGCTGTTATGGCCTTAGTGGGGGCCATCCTCTACAGCCTACCGGCGAGTCGCTTGGGAGAAGACTGGTCTCCTAAATCCTTGGCTACTGTTAGTACCTGGGCCTTTGCACTGGCCAGTCTCTTGGCCTTAATTTTACATTTAGCCATGCCCTTCCAAAAATTCTTAGTAGATCTTTTGGCTTATGTGGCGGCCTTTGCAGGATTGATTTCAGCAATTTCTGTGACAAGTAACTTGCTAGCCAGTCACTGGGGCGCTTCTAGGGGGGCTCTTCTTGGTGCTTATTGTTTGACTACCATCCTAGCGGTTGGTGCTTTAACAACTTTAATTCCGGGGGAAGTTCTCTTGCCTATGAAAGGGCAGGCTGTGTTTGCCGTTATCGGATCTTTAGCCTCCTGGGCCACTATTGCCCTCTTGGTTGATCACTATCGAGTGGCTGCTTCTTTCCCTGAAAAGGTTATTTCTCTGTCCTCGCAAAGGGGGGTTCTTAATCGCCTCCTTTTATGGATTGGGATTTTACTCCTCATGATGGGCGTGGTAGGGGCCTTTATTGGCACTTATCTGCTGGCGGCTGCCCTAGTTCTTTTAGGACATCTACTTCTTTCATATGTTCTGTGTCAGGGCGTATAAGAAATAGAATATGTTTCTAAAACTATATACAGGTTAGATTAGGCTGGGTTCCTTTACTTAAGGGAACTCAGTTTTTATAGTTGTGAGAAAAAATGTTTAATTAACTGGTTAAATTCTATATCGATAGATTGAATTATATGCATATATATAAAAATTCTGCTATAATATGGAAGTAAAAGGGTTTTTTAGGAAATCCTACTCATACGTTCCAATAGGGAGGATATAGAGCATGGCTACAAGTATGGTAATCGGCACACAATGGGGTGATGAAGGTAAAGGTAAGGTCGTTGACTATTTGGCTGAACAAGCAGACGTCGTTGTCCGCAGCCAAGGGGGCAACAATGCAGGACATACTGTTGTTGTAGATGACCAAGCGTTTGCCCTCCGCCTCTTGCCATCTGGTATTTTATACGATAATAAAGAAAATATTATCGGCACAGGTGTTGTAGTGGATCCAAAGGGTCTCCTTGATGAAATCAAAGGCCTTGAAGAAAAGGGGAAATCCGCTAAGAACCTTAAAATTTCCGACCGTGCTCATGTGGTAATGCCTTACCACCGCGCCCTTGATGTAGCGGAAGAAAATTCCAAGGCTGAAGGTCAAAAAATCGGCACTACTAAAAACGGTATCGGTCCTTGTTATGCGGACAAGGTAAATCGTGTGGGTATCCGTATGTGCGACCTTATGGACCCAGAAGTCTTTAAGGAAAAGCTAGCTTACAATGTGAAGATGAAAAATGCCATGTTGGAAAAGGTTTACAACCAACCAGAGCTCATGGTCGATTACGATACGCTTCTCGAGGAATACTTAGGCTATGCTGATCAAATTCGCCACATGGTGACCGACACCAATGTAGAGCTCTTTGAGATGATCGAATCTGGTAAGAAGGTCCTCTTTGAAGGGGCCCAAGCAACAATGCTTGACTTAGACAATGGTACCTATCCATTTGTAACCTCCTCTCATCCAGTAGCTGGTGGTGCCTCCACTGGTGCTGGCCTTGGCCCTAATTACCTCAAGGGAATCGTAGGGGTTGTAAAAGCTTACTCCACACGGGTTGGTGAAGGCCCATTCCCATCTGAACTCTTGGACCAAACAGGGGATAAGATCCGCAATGAAGGCCATGAATTTGGTACCGTAACAGGCCGTCCTCGCCGCTGTGGTTGGCTCGATTTGGTGGTGGTAAAATACGCTGCTGCTCTTAACTCCTTAGACCACTTGGCGATCACTCGTCTTGATATCCTCGATTCCTTCGATGAACTCAAGATTTGTGTAGGCTATACTATCGACGGCAAGCCTGTGAAGGGCTTCCCTGCAGACCTTAAAAAATTGGCTCAATGCCAACCTGTATATGAAACAATGCCTGGTTGGAAAGAAGATATCTCCGGTATCCGTGAATACGATCAATTACCAGCTGCGGCTCGCGCTTATGTAGAACGTATTGCCGCTGTAACAGGCGTACCTTTGGGTATTGTTTCCGTAGGTCCTAACCGCGATCAAACCATCGCTTTGGACGAAATGTATAAATAATTTTCTGTTAAATAAAGGGTGAAGTAACCATGGAATTATCTTATGAACGCTTAGCAACGGTTTTCAAAGCCTTGTCCGATGAAACTCGCTTGCATATCATTGACATGTTGTCTTGTAATGAGTTGTGTGCAGCAGATATCTTGGCTAGCTTTAACCTATCCCAATCTACTTTGAGCTACCATATGAAAATCCTCATTGATGCGGGTGTGGTTAATTCCCAACGGAATGGCTTGTGGACTCGTTACTCCATCAATGAGCCTGCCTTCCAAGAGCTCCTCAAAATCATTCCTCAATTGTACGAAACAAAGGACGAATGCATTTGTTCCCAAATTAAGTACTGTCGTATCGAAGACGGCCCAGAAGCGTAAGCCTATGAGACGTTGGATTATGCACGTGGATATGGATGCCTTTTATGCATCCGTAGAACAGCGCGATAACCCAGACTATAGAGACCGCCCCCTGATTGTGGGCGGTCTTTCTGCACGTGGGGTAGTCTGTACGGCCTCCTATGAAGCCCGTAAATTTGGGGTTCACTCGGCTATGGCTACGGAGAAGGCCCGTAAGCTCTGTCCTGAGGGGATTTTTATTTGGCCCCGCATCGATTATTACAAGCTTATATCTGGGCAAATCCACAAGGTTATGGAGGAGTTTACGGATATGATTGAGCCCTTGTCCCTGGACGAAGCCTTTCTTGATGTGACTGGGTCTACCCACCGCTTTAAGGGGCCTTATGATCTAGGGCGGGCTATTAAGCGGCGGGTCTTTGAAGAGACGGGACTCATTATATCGGCTGGCCTAGCTCCTAATAAGTTCTTGGCCAAGATTGCTTCGGACTTAGATAAACCCGACGGCCTAGTGGTAGTTCCTTATGGGAAGGAGATGGAATTCCTTCGAAAACTGCCTATCAAGCGCCTTTGGGGTGTGGGGGCCAAGACGGAGAAGAAATTCTTGAAAGCTGGTTTTAAAACCATAGGAGACCTACAGGTCTTAGGTGATGAGAGAGCTCTCGTACCCATTGTAGGTAACCAGGCTAAACACTTTTGGGAATTGGCTAGGGGAATCGATAATCGCCCTGTTGAACCGGACCGTCAGGTCCAATCCATAGGGCGGGAGGAGACCTATGAGGACGACTTAGATAATGAAAGTCTTATCGATCGAGAGTTTCAGTTCTTTGCCAATCGGGTAGCTCGTCAGCTCCGTAAGAAAAATTTGATGGGCACTACGGTGTCTATCAAGATTCGTTATGATGATTTCTCTACGATTACGCGCCAAAAAACCTTGGATACGCCGACTGATTCTGAGTCCCTTATGTTGGCGGCGGCCCGGTCTCTCTATAGCAAGATTAAGCGGACCAGGCCAGTCCGCCTTCTAGGCCTAACCATGGCGGGTCTATCTGAACCCGTAGCCCAGACCTCTCTCTTTGGCATGGAAGAGGAGGAAGACCTATTAGCCCAGACTCTAGATGGCCTTCAGGCCCAGTTTGGCGGAGATGCCATCATGAAAGGCTTTGCCTGGGAACGAGCCCAAGAGGGGATTGGTCGCAATCGACACCGCTTTCACCATGGCGATGGTGGCCCTCAAGAGGAAGGTCTTAAGGATAGCGAATAGGGGGACTTTCATGATACAATGAAACAAATGAGAATGTTATTCTGTCGTTTGACCTATGAGGTAGATACATGAGTATGTTTAAGGTTGCCATTCATTATGGCGCAGATGACCGAGGCTATGTGGCCTATGATACAGAGACTAAAGAATTGTCTGTATCCCTTCCTAATCAAGAATGGGCGGACAAGGTAAGTGCATTCTTGAAACAAGATCACTCTATCGCTCACGCTATGGGGCTTGATACCTATCAAGAATTGGATATTGATCCATTGGAATCCTTGGGTAACTTGAAGCTGGCCTTGACCCGCTTGTGGGAAGCTACAGAGGTTCAAGTCGACTGGAGCCGACCTGTAGAAGATTAATACTATGGCCACCACCTATGGTGGCCTTACATGCGTCTATAGCTCAGTAGGATAGAGCAGCAGTTTCCTAAACTGCGTGTCACTGGTTCGATTCCGGTTAGGCGCACCATAAATAAATACTAGGTTTATACCGCCTATGATAGAAATGAGAATAGGGGAAATAAGCCAATTTGTAAGCCAGTTTTTATAAATTGGTATAAAAAAGAAGTTATCCGAGGAGGGATAACTTCTTTTTTTAGAGGTTAAGTTGATCTAAAGCACTAATAGCGACTGCCTGGTCAGCTAATGCGACATGAGAGTAAATATCTAGGGTTACATTGATGCTAGCATGACCTAAACGTTCTTGAACAATCTTAGGATTTACGCCAGATAAAAGCAGGAGAGTAGCATGAGTGTGTCGTAAGTCATGAAAGCGAACCCGTCTTTCAATACCAGCTCGTTGTAGAAGCTTTTTAAATAAACGGGAGCTGTAGTGTCTTGCATGATAGCCTTTACCAGCTAAACCACCTATTACACGGAAATCGTCCTTATAATAGCCTTCTAGATCAGACTTATAATCTTTTTGGATATTTTTGTGTTGAGATAAAGCTTTAATTAGACGCTGGCTAATTTGTATCTTTCGCCCAATGCCAGTTTTAGGACGTGTAATATTTTGTTCTTTTATTTCTGATTTTGACCGTTGGACAGTGATGTAGCTATCTAGGACTATATCACTCCAGCGTAAGGCCATGATTTCTCCTAGACGCATACCTGTTTCGAGCGCTATATAAATGCCTATATAGAGGTCAGAGGCAACCATAAGACGATCTTTAGGTCCAGAGAGTGTTAACTGTAATTCACTATAGGCTTGCTCTAATAAATCGTGGGCTTCATATTGAGAGAGTGGTTGCATTTCGCTTTTGGTTTGCTTTGGTGATTTAGTTAGTCTCACAGGATTTTTATTTGTTAATCCTAGCTTTAGGGCCATATCAATACAGTGGGCAAAATAGCGGCGTTGATTACGGACCGTATAGGGAGATAAACCTTTCTTGCTATGGCCACCGTGTAACAGTTGATTATTGAAAAAATTTTGTAGTTGAGTTGGATCTAGTTGGTCTAGCCGCTGGCCTTGAAAAGCATTTTGGATAGGTTTTAGCGTCACCTGATAGACTTTATAGGTGGCTGGACGAACGGAATTTTTTACGTAGGTTACAAGCCATTCGTTAATCCAATCGCTGATAAATGGATTGAGGGTGAGGGTGTTTTTTTCAGAGAGGTTGGTTTCCTTCCAAGCAAGAGCTTTTTCTTTTACTTCAGTGGCAGTAGCGCCATAAATATGTTTACGTTTTCTTATTCCAAGAGAATCTTTATATGAGAGACGTAATACATAGTGATTTCGGGATTTATCATGATAGATACTGCCTTCACCATTACTCCGTCTTTTCATCACAAATTACCTCGTAGGATGCAGCCTGGCTAAGAAAAGACTTAAAGTCTCTTTCTCTAATTAAGATGCGTCTGCCGACATGGACAGACTTTAATTCATTACGATTGATGGCGTTGATAACAGCTGTTCGAGATATATTTAGGTATTGAGCTATTTCGTTGACCGTTAGCCAATTATTTTCCATTTTGAGCCTCCTTAATATCTCTTAAAAGAATTTGGTGATTTTCTGCGTCGTACCAATAGCGAGAATCCCCTTTTAATAGTTGATGGATTTGGGCTGTATTTTTGTTGATGTCGTTATAGGTTGATTTGATTACAAAAATTCCAACTATATTAAGAACAAACATAATGATAAGAACACCTATTGTAGCTATAGCGATAGTGGTTGCACTATTAGTACATTTTTGGGCTGCAGTTTCTAACTGCCAGATTTTATCGTTTAGAGTTTGATTCCAGTTATCAGCTAACTGGTTAGCATGGGCCCTAAAAGTATCATCCAGCCTTGTGTTAGCATTTTTCTGATTATTGGAAATTTCGGTTAGATGGGTGTTTACATTGTTAACACTTTTATTTGCGTCATCTATTAAAGTCGTAAAGAGTTTTTTTGCTTCGATAAGAGATGCGTTTAGTTCTTCTATATTCCCTTTGACTAGTAGCTTAATATCATTTGGATTAATTGCTAACGTATCACGTCTCGCTGGTGAATTTGTCTGATTGTTTCGATTAGACATAATGTTAGAGTTCATGATAAATCTCCTTGTGTTTAGAATGAGAGTGTTGTAATTGATTGTTTTGTTTTTGCCAGTTGTTATCTAGGCGCTGTAATAGACTTTCTTTGCTTTTTAAGTCTGGTAAAGTAAAAGTTTTGGCTAAATTACTAGCCCTAACTTTGTGGCTTGGAGTATCTAGGGAGTAAAAAACTATATGTTTGCGATTTTTTTCCCAGCTACATTCTAATCCTCGCTCATTACAGTTAGTAATGAATTCATCAGGAGATGTTGCTGTTTCTAAGGATTCTAAAACGGTTATAGCTATGTCTTTTTTCCAAGAATTATCTCCAGATAAGAGTTTTCGTTCTACTGTATTACGAGTGCTAATATCACCATAGGCTAATTGCTTTTTTATGCCAGGCTCTAGGTTGTTATCTAAGCCTAACTCATGAGCCTTAGTTTGTACTTTATCCATGATTTCTAACATTCCTTTGCGTCTAGCAATTTGTAGCTTTTTCCCCGTTTCGTAATTAACGGAGTTGATGATGAGATGGGCGTGTAAATGATCGGTATCATTATGCATACCTAACCAAACTTGGTGATTAGGAAAAGTATCTTTTGCAATCTCAATAGATTTTTTCATCAATTGTTGAGGTGTAAAGTCTCTTTCTTCTTCCGGTGAAAAGGCTATAACCATATGGTGAGCTTGGCGGCCGCCTTCTTTACCAAAGGCACGAGCAATGTTTTTAAAGTCTTGGTGAGCATCTAAATAGTTGTCAGAGCATTCGATACCAGCTGTGAATATAGCACGATGGTGAGTAGAATGTTTTTCGAATTCTACGTATTTCATACTTCCGAGGGCACTTTTACTGGCCTTGCCTGCGCTAATAACTGCCATAAAGATTGTATTTCCTCCTCATATTGAGGGGCGATGATTGAGGTCAAGGCGCCCTCTTGTTGTAGGTTAAAGCGGATATTGTTGTAGTGGCGTTGTAAACCTAATAGAGGCTTGATGAGGATTTGTGGATCTACTTTATAGACAGTAATAGGGATATTAAAGGCTGCCCTTAAGAGAAAGTGGGATAGTGTCATATTGCTCTTTTGGGCTAATTGACGAAGAAGAGCTAACTCTTCTTCGGTTACTCGCATATCGATGCGACAGTTTTTATTTTTTGCCATAATAGACCTCCCTTTAGAGCCGTAGGGTAATGAAATAAGGGTTGCAAGGGCTTAGCCCTGCGAACCACTATCAGTGTGGACGGGTATGGCGTACACACCGATAGTATGGTTCGTACGAACGCAATCACGTTAGAGTTCTTAGTGTTACACACGATGTAACAACGATTCGAGTTCTTTAATCGTTGTTACATTGTATGTTTTTTCTAAGTAAATAGCGATTTGATTGCGTTTGGTTTGTAGACGAGCTTCTTTTTGCTCCTGGAGTTTATTTAGGCGCTCATTAGCGAGTTGGATTTGTTTTTCTAACTGTTCATCACTTATCTTTTTCATGTTTAAATTCCTTTTTTATTTTTGTAAGGCCTGCGTTTAATTCGTTTTGATTAATTGTTAAAAGATCATTAACATCTTTTGTTCCAACAGGGATGGATGAAATATAAGACCAAAAGTTGATTGGTGTAGGGTGCCTTGTTTCTATAGCTTTATCGATAATTTGTTGATGCGCTTGGTAACCAGCATCGTCTAAATCTAAGGCTAGAATAGGTGGTAATGAACTTGTAAGAAAGTATCGTTGATAACATTCTTTGGCATTAGCGACACCACCTAAAGCAATAACGTTAGGATAGCCGCAAGATAATAATGAGAGTGCATCAATTTCCCCTTCAACGATGATAAAAGGAAGGGAATTATCAAAGTTTTTAGAGATAAAAAAATCTTTAAGACCAGGTGAGCGCTTATATTTTGGCGTGGCTTTGCCAGTAAATCGTTGGATGAATCCTGCTGATCCAACGGGAATAATGTAAGCACATAACTCGGTATCATAGCCTAACTGATAGGCATCAATAATTTCATCCGGGATAAAGCGTAATGCCCATATATCTGTCAAAAACGTTCGATTTTGACGGCAGGCATTGAGATAGGTTTTGACAGATTTTGGCGTGGTTTGTTGTATTTGTAGGGATTGATAATACCTGGAAGGGATTGGGTTATCTGGATTTATGTTGAATAGGTTGCAGATGTGATAATATCGATCTACAAAGCTTGGAATATGGTCTAGTCTAGCGACAACGTTGAATAAATCTAGCACTAAACCGCAGGATTGACACTTTAACCGTAATTTGCCATCTTCGCGTCCCTTGAATAGGTGCATCGATGGATGCTTATCTATATGTTCTGGATTTAAACAATGATATTTATTGCGTTCATGGGTATTTAACCCCTTTAGCTTCAGATAGTCAGGTAGATAAGTTAAGATGATTTTTATATAATTGGGGTCAATTGGATAGTTAGGTTTATTTAGATTCATAACAGGCTCCTCTTTATATAAGCAGTTAATGACTGGTCTTTGTTGACTAGACTCACCACTAGTAAGTGAAAAAAAGTTTTTCTGATGTACTAAAAAAGGGTGCACTTAATTAAGACCTCTGAGATCTTGTATCTGAGGCCTTGTTAGCGCACTCGTTAAATGCGCAAGAGGTTAAATCTCTTGCGCTAGTAGACGATCGTAATATATACTATTAGCGCAAAGAGGTATTTCAGTGGTAGAAGTAATAGTCTTTGCTGCTCATAATGGCGCTAACCATTATGGGCTTTTTTTATACATATTTAGTTTCTAATTTCTCGGCATTGATAAGAAGTTTTTTTCCAATTTTGATGCTCGGAATCTCACCGGTTGCAGCTAACCTATAAATGGACGCAGTAGATATTTTGCCACCAAAAAAGCCTTTAGCCGTTTCTCTAGCCGTTAGAAAGCGTTTACTCATATACTCACCTCCAATGTGTTATAATTAAATTAAAAATACAAGATAGATTATAATGAGCTGTTTTGCAATAAATGTAATTTAAAATTACAAATACAACTACAATCAAATTGTAATTTACAATTAACTAAAAGTCAATAATGTAATTTAAAATTGCTAAAATAATCTGGAGAATAGAATGAGACTAAATATAAGTGAAAAAATAAAACATATAGTAGGAGATAGAGGCTCTGAAGTAGGATTTAATTATGGTATGCAAATTCAGAACCTTAGAAAAAGTTATAAACTTTCTCAAGGTGATTTTGGTGCTTTATTAGGAATGACTAAGGGGCAGATTTCATCTTACGAGCGGGAAGTATCTCAACCTACTTTAGAAACTTTAAATAAAATTGCTCAGTTTTTCAATTGTACATTAGAAGAATTAACGGAGACTCCTGTAAGGGAAGAGTTTTACCTTAAATGGTTACTAGATCAGGAAGAGCATTTTATTAGCTTTACGCAAGAAATAGGAAATCAAGTTGAATTTAAAGGTAGTGCAGGGTTAATTGAAATCCAAGTAGATGAATACTTAACTTATGGTGCCCATAAAGGTATTAAAGAAGGGCAGCCTCCTATTTTTGCGGCTAATTTTTTGTTATTAGAGGGTGATAAGAGTAATTCTATAATCAATCATTTTGAAAAAGTAGAAAAGGAGCTAGCAAAAGTTGAACGTAAAGCCATTTTGTTAGGGCATTCGATAAATCAACAGTCTGCTTTTGCCTCTTTCCCTAATAATATGGGCATATTAATGGAGGGCTATCCACTGTTAGTCCAACTTTATATAGCCTTAGATAAATGTGCTTGGTTAGGGAATCCTGTATCCTGGCCTACAAAAGGAACTAATATATTAGCCTTACGATTATCAAGTGGGAAAATCATCCGGTTACATATTTCTACAATGGCAACAGGGTGTTATTTATATGCTACATATTCTAAAGAACTAGAGGAGCGGATTAATCTTTGGGTGGCCCTGAAGAAAAAAGATGCTATGAAGGTAGCTATTGATTATGCTTTAGAGTGGAATCGGTTACAGACAGAGGCTGCGATTAAAGCGCAAGAAATAGCAATTCAACAATCAGAGAAATTACCAAAACACTTTGACGTGTAATATCTAATTAGAGAGTTGCTCTCATAAGAAAATAAAGGGATTAGAGATGGAATTAACACTAAAATATCAAGAAAAGAGTATAGATGTGTGTTGCACAAACATAGAATAACTAAAAAATATCTATATAGCTACTTTATGTCTAGGTAAACACCTTACGAAACAAGAAGTTTATTTTTGATAGAAAATGTGAATCATTAGGGAAGGAAAAGTAAAATGGCAAATAAAAGTACAGCCGATATTGGGTTTGAAAAACAAATATGGGATGCAGCTTGTGTGCTTCGTGGCAATATGGATGCATCAGAATATAAGAATGTTGTTTTGGGATTGATTTTCTTGAAGTATATCTCAGATAGATTTGATGATAAGTATCAGAAGCTTATTGAAGAAGGGGATGGATTTGAGGAAGATATTGACGAATATACTTCTGAAGGTATCTTCTTCGTGCCTACGGGAGCACGTTGGAGTGAGATCGCGAGAAAAGCACATACACCGGAAATTGGCACAGTTATTGATGATGCTATGCGTGCAATCGAAAAAGAAAATAAACGATTGAAAGACATTCTTCCTAAGAATTTCGCACGTCCAGAGTTGGACAAACGGAGATTGGGAGAGGTGGTAGATTTATTTACCAATATTCAGATGATCAAGCATGGTAGCGAAAAAGATATTTTGGGGCGTACCTATGAATATTGTCTTTCTATGTTTGCTGAACAAGAAGGCAAACGTGGCGGCGAATTCTTTACACCATCCTGCGTAGTACGCACCTTAGTAGAAGTATTGAAACCTTTCAAGGGCCGAGTATATGACCCTTGCTGTGGCTCAGGCGGTATGTTTGTTCAGTCTGCAAAATTTGTTGAGAATCACAGTGGTAACATCAGTAACATTTCTATCTACGGCCAGGACTCAAACCCTACTACATGGAAGATGGCACAGATGAACCTTGCTATTCGTGGAATTGAACCAGATCTTGGAGCCTATGCTGCAGATACGTTTCTAGATGATCGCCATCCAACATTGCGAGCAGATTATATTATGGCTAATCCTCCGTTTAACCTTTCCGATTGGGGATTGGATAAACTAAAAGAAGATCAGCGATGGAAATACGGAACACCACCAGCAGGTAATGCCAACTTTGCATGGCTTCAGCATATGATTTTTCATCTTGCACCTGCAGGCCGTATTGGTATGGTATTAGCGAATGGTTCACTTTCTTCTCAATCAGGCGGAGAGGGTGATATTCGTAAGAATATTATCAATGCAGATTTAGTTGAGTGCATTGTTGCAATGCCTACTCAACTTTTCTATACAACGCAGATTCCAGTTTCACTTTGGTTTATCAATAGGCAGAAAAAACAACCGGGAAAGACTTTATTTATTGATGCTCGAAAAATGGGAACGATGGTGAGCCGAAAGCTTCGCGAGCTGACGGATGAAGACATCAATAAGATTTCAGATACCTACGAAGCTTTTGTTGCTGGAACACTTGAAAATATTAAGGGATTTTGTGCTGTTACGGATACAGCTGAAATTGAAAAACAAGATTATATCCTTACACCTGGACGTTACGTGGGTATTGAAGAGCAGGAAGAAGATGATGAGCCATTTGAGGAAAAGATGGGGCGCTTAACATCTGAACTTGCGGAAATGTTTGTAAAGTCGCATGAGCTGGAAGGTGAGATTAGGAAGAAACTGGGGGCGATTGGGTATGAAGTGTAAGCTTGAAGAAATTGTAAATGTAACAATGGGGCAATCACCTAAATCTGAATACTATAATACAGAAAAGAATGGCTATCCTTTTTTGCAAGGAAATAGAACATTTGGATTTAAATATCCTACTTTTGATACTTATACAACAGTAATGACAAAATTTGCAAAAGCTGGAGATGTGATAATGAGCGTTAGAGCACCTGTTGGAGCTCTTAATATTACTCCGGTGGACATGTGCTTAGGGCGTGGTGTTTGTTCATTGAGAATGAAGAATGGGAATCAGAGTTTTTTGTTTTATATGATGAAATATTATGTTTCACACTTGATTAAAAAGGAGAGTGGTACAGTATTTGGTTCTGTAAATAGGAATGATATTAACGGTTTGGAAGTTGATATTCCAGAGGATGTAGAAGAACAAAAGGAAATTGCTCGATATTTGGAAATGATAGACGATAAGATTGAGCTAAACAATGCGATAAACAATAATTTAGCGGCTTAAAGGTCAATGCTGGACACATCAAGCTCGCCGGATATCAATTTGGGTAGTAATGTATCACGCAAAGAGGATAGCTTTTCATTTTCATTCTGATTAGCCCATATTTTTTCAAAGATAGGATCAACCGTAGCTGTAAATAGTGTCACGATTTCTTGCGAGGGAACAAGTATTTCTGTCTTTTGAAAATCAGGTACTGTGAGTTGTTGTTGCGTCGTTCCTGTTCCAGTAATGTGAAGCTGTTTTAACCACAAATAGAGGTATTTTGCAGAAATGATTTCTGTTTTTGGTGTCAAGGTTACTAAACGAACGATTGGGACATAAGGAATATGACGCAAACACACAAAACCTATTGTTCCACGAGCTGATACAGTCACGCTTTCTTCGGATATTTTGGGTTTGTCAGTAAATCCGTAAAGCCCCTCATTACTCAATCCATTTGAGTAAATCGGATATTTGTACAAATCAGTCTTTATTGGGGATACATTTTGAGGTTTATCCCCACCTGCACCCATTATAGAAACATTCCCAAGCGTTGATACCGACCAGTCACTTGGCTTTCGATTACTGAATGGTTCCAAATCAACAAACCATGACTTAAATATTGCCTGAGCTTGTTGCTCTAAATTATTGTTTACCATAGAAACATAACGAAAATTACAGGGGGTTGAATATGCCAAGTTTATTTACAGAAGATACATACGAACAAGCAATCATTGAATTGTTTGAAAACATGGGCTATGACCACCTCTACGCTCCGGATTTTGATAGAGATTATACCAGTCCGCTTCTGGACTCTATTCTGAGAGATAGCTTGGTGCGTATCAATCGTGGTCTGCCTGTAGAAGCTATAGATGAAGCATTAGCTGAATTGAAGAATTTTGATACCGGCAGCCTGTTGCAGAAGAACATCATCTTTATGGATTATCTGCAAAATGGCATCACGGTTAAGTTCTTTGTAAAGGGTGAGGAGCAATCATCGATTGTACGTTTGATTGATTATGCCAACGTAAAGAACAACTCTTTTTATGTGGTAAATCAGTTTACATTTTTAGAAAATGGAAATAACCGTCGTCCAGATATTATTTTATTTATTAATGGATTGCCGCTTGTTTTGATGGAATTGAAGAGTCCGGCTAAGGACGAGGTAGGAGCTGAGAATGCATACCATCAGATTCGAAATTACATGCAGGACATTCCATCTATCTTTTATTACAATGCAATCAGTGTAATTAGCGACTTGTCTACAAATAAGGCCGGGACTATTACCTCTGGATTAGATCGTTTTATGGAATGGAAAACCAAAGACGGTAATTACGAAGATACTGCGTATGCTTCCTTTGAAACCTTCTATGAAGGTATGTTCCAAAAGGAACGTCTGTTGGATATTTTGAAAAATTTTATTCTTTTCTCAGGTGTCAGCAATAGTCGATTCAAAGTATTAGCTGGATATCATCAGTATTTTGCAGTACGCAAGGCGATCGAGAAGGCAAAGGTAGCCACTAAGACCGATGGTAAAGGTGGCGTGTTCTGGCATACACAGGGCTCTGGTAAGTCATTGTCGATGGTATTCTATGCACATTTATTGCAAGATGCATTAGATAGTCCAACTATCGTAGTTATGACAGACCGTATTGATCTAGATGATCAGCTTTATGCACAGTTCTCACAATGCGCAGATTTCTTGCGTCAGACACCGGTACAGGCAGAGAGCAAAGAACATTTGAAGTCACTTCTTGATGGCAGAAGTGCGAATGGAATCATATTTACTACGATGTTTAAATTTGAGCGTGGAGAGAAAGCTTTGTCAGAACGCAGAAACATTGTTGTTATGGCAGATGAAGCGCATCGTGGTCAGTATGGTTTTGATGAAAAAATCGTTATGTCAGAGAATGAAAACGGTGAAAAGGAAGCGCATACTGTAATTGGTAATGCTCGTATTATCCATGATGCATTGCCGAATGCTACATTTATCGGGTTTACCGGTACACCGATTTCAGCCAAAGACAGAAACACTCGTGAAGTTTTTGGTGATTATATTGATGTTTATGATATGACACAGGCCGTGGAAGATGGTGCTACTCGTCCGGTTTATTATGAAAGCCGAGTTGTTCATTTGAAGTTGGATGAGAACACATTGGCGTTAATTGATTCTACTTATGATGTCTTAGAGCAGCAGTCCGATGCACAAACAATCGAGAAGAGTAAAAAAATGCTTGGTCAGATGGAAAGTGTACTGGGGGCTGATTCTACGATTGAATCTCTTTGTGATGATATTGTTGAACATTACGAAAAATATAGAGCTAATCTTTTGACGGGTAAAGCTATGATTGTAGCTTATTCTCGCCCTATTGCCATGAAAATCTATCGTCGTATTTTGAAAATTAGACCTACATGGGCAGATAAAGTTGGTGTGGTTATGACTGGCGGTAATAATGACCCAGAAGATTGGAAAGAGATTGTCGGCACTAAATCGCACAAAGAGGAACTTGCAAGGAAGTTTAAAGATAACAATGACCCGATGAAGATTGCCATTGTAGTTGATATGTGGCTCACCGGTTTTGATGTACCTTCTTTGGCTACTATGTATGTGTATAAGCCGATGCATGGTTATAACTTGATGCAGGCTATTGCTCGTGTTAACCGTGTATTCAAGGATAAAGAGGGCGGATTGATTGTAGACTATGTTGGAATTGCATCAGCTTTAAAGGCTGCAATGAAGGAATATACGAAACGCGATCAGTCTAAATACGGTGATATGAACATTGCAAAGATGGCATATCCGAAGTTTCAGGAAAAGTTACAAGTTTGCAAGGATTTATTGCATGGCTTTGATTTTAGCGGATTTATAGGTGGCTCTCCACTTACAATGGCTAAGCTTATTACGGGTGGCGTAAACTTTATTCTCGATGCAAGTGTACCAGAAAGAAAAGATTTGTTCTTGAAGGAAGCTATGCTTTTGAAACAGTCACACTCGCTTTGTTCCAGCATGACAACAAATCAGGAACGGCATGAAGCGGCTTACATGGAAGCCTTACGTTCTGCGGTTATTAAAATTACCTATGGTGGAACCGGTGGAAAGAACTTATCACTCGCTGAGATTAATACCCAAATTAATGAGCTTTTGAAAGCCGCCGTTCAGAGCGAGGGGGTTATCAGTTTATTTGATAGCAACAAGAGTAGTGGTGAAAATTTCAATTTGTTTGATCCAGCAGTTTTAGATGAGATTTCTAAGTTGAAGGAAAAAAATATAGCTGTTGAGGTTTTGAAAAAACTCATGGCCGAGCAAGTGGCACTTTATAAGAGAACAAATGTGGTGCAGTCACAAAAATTCTCGGAGAAAATCTCACAACTGATGAACTCTTACTATAATGGATTAATCACTAATGAAGAAGTTATTAAAGAACTTTTAAAAACTGCAGAAGAGATTACAAATCTTTATAAAAATGGTCAGAAACTAGGGCTCTCACAAGAAGAACTTGCCTTTTATGATGCCATTACAAAACCAGAACATATTAAGGATTTTTATAAGAATGATGAATTGATTGCACTAACAAGAGAACTTACAGATATGCTCCGTAAGAATCGTACAATTGATTGGCAGAAGAAAGAAACCGCTAGAGCACAGATGCGTAAGATGGTTAAGCGACTTCTTAAGAAATATAAGTATCCACCGGAAGATTATGATTTTGCAATAAGTACAGTCATTAGCCAGTGTGAGCTTTGGACTGATTGTGTGGAACCACGAAAAGAGGAAAAGCTATATAAATATGTATCTGAAGTAGCACTAAGTAAGGTAGCAGAGGATTCGATGCCTTTAAAGTAACAGAAAAATGTATAGATGGTTTGCTGTAGCTATATGCTTATATATAGGGTGTTAATGATAGTTATTATGGGAGAATGTATGTTTAAAAATTTGGCAATAATGATTATGCTTATAATGGGGATATTATTTTCTATGCTGCCCACCAATCACGCAACGGATATCTGGGTGCAACATTGGAATACTGAGAATAGGGATATTTATGTTATGGATGATACATTTTCTTATGGTTTGTCAGATACTGGAAAGCGCTTCTCTATTTCAGCAAAAATAGTTAAAAATGGGAAATTAGAAGAAGTAGTAACATGGCATTTTAGCAAATATTACAATGATATGTGGCGGTATTATACAAATACTATGCAACGTGGACATAATACTTTTGTAAGTGCGCCTAATGGCGTGTTTGAATATGGTATACAACGAGCTAAATGGTATTATGAGCGTAGGAATGGGTATTACTATTAAATATTCAGGGGGTAAGAATAAGCCAGTTTATAAGCCATTTTTTTGTAATTTGATAAGTTATTGAGCAAAATTTGTTGTTTATAAGGTGTATTTTACTAGTTTTTATCCTTAGTGAATCCAGTATTTATAGGCTTTTTGAGAAGTTAGTAGATGTTGAGTTATCCAAGAACAAAATTCCTAAACTGCGTGTCACTGGTTCGATTCCGGTTAGGCGCACCATTATAAATGCAGTAGGCATAAGGGGGTTAGGACTCTTATGCCTTTCTTTGCATTTATGAAAATAGTTGCGTTATGCTAGCAAAAAGGGAGCTCTAGCCATACCAGACGACTTTAAATTAGCTCTTACACGCATGTGGGAAGCCATCGACGTACAAGTCGACTGGAGTCGCCCGGCGTAATGTAAATGATACTACTTTATGGCTGTGCTGATGCCATAAAGGAGTTCTTTTGTTGTGAGATAATCATGCTATATTGTAAAAAATTAAGGAACTAGATGTATGAAAAAGATAATGATACCTATGGGTTTACTTGTTGCATTAATTGCTTATATAATGATGAGTTTTCCTCAAAGTTCTGCTGAAAGTCCTACTTTTATGCGCGAAGTGTTACCGAAACAGGACGGATTTGCGTCTGTAGGCACTGGTACTACTGGTGGCGCTTCTGCTACAGAGCAGAATGTGTTTAAAGTAACGAATAAAAAAGAATTTGTAGCGGCGCTCAAGAATAGAAAAAATACGGCCCCTAAAATTGTACTAGTTTATGGAACCATAGATTTTGACACTGATGATACTGGTAACAAGTTGACCATGAAAGACTATATGGTCGATGGCTATGACTTTCAACAATATATAGAGACTCATAAGCCTCATAGTACAGCGCCTAAGAGTTTGAAAGATGAGCAGGAAGCAAAGCGCAAGGCATCGCAAAAGAACCAAAGTCAGTCTATTACGGTTCATGTACCGGCCAATACGAGTATCATTGGCACGGACAATGCGAAATTAAAGGGTGTAGATTTGGTCCTTGATGCAGATAATATCGTCATACGAAATATACAATTTGAATCGCCCTATGACTATTTCCCCGCTTGGGATCCTAAGGATGGGCCAGATGGCAATTGGAATTCCCAGTATGACAGTATTTCTGTAAAGGGTGGTACACATATTTGGATTGATCATTGTTCATTCCAAGATGGCCCTGAAACGGTAGAAACATACTTTGGTCGTAAATACGAACATAGGGATGGATTACTCGATATAACCAATCAAGCGGATTATATAACCGTATCTTATTCAACGTTTGAAAATCACAATAAGACCATGTTAATTGGTAATAGTGATTCAAACGTAGCAGACGAAGGAAAATTACATGTCACCTTGCATCATAATTATTTCCATAATGTAGTGCAACGCACGCCTAGAGTACGGTTTGGGCAGGTTCATATGTATAACAATTACTTTATGTCAGATACTACCAATAGCGAATACGCGTATGCTTACTCAATAGGCGTCGGTAAGAAATCTCAAATCTATGCGGAAAATAATGTGGCGGATATAGTTGGCAAGGACTATACATCATTTGTGAAAGTATTTGGAGGGAAACAACTTACTACTGTTAATAATTTGTTTAATGGACAAAATATAGATACATTTAACAATACATTGATGCCGGTGGATTGGAAACCGGAACTGTTTACTACAATAGATCCTGTAAACGAAGTAAAAGATAATGTATTACATAATGCAGGTGCATATAAGACTAATAAATAAGATATTTTAGCTATATACATAAATAGCATATGTTATACCTGTGTATATAGCTCAGTAGGATAGGGCAGCAGTTACCTAAACTGCGTGTCACTGGTTCGATTCCAGTTAGGTGCACCAATATAATGAGAAGGTATAAGGCCTTTATGGCCTTATGCCTTCTTTTTTATTTGTTAAGTACTCTATTTCATAATGCTATAATAAAAATATATGTAATAGGCTATATATAGGAGCTTGGGGATGAGTATTTACAATTGGATAATGGAAACATTCTTCGATACTTACGAAGAATGGAAAATAAAGAGTACTAATTATGATGGTAAGGGCTTTCATATAATTGGAATAGATAATTCTCTTAAGGCGATGCAAAGTGGCTATGATATGTATATGGACCTGTATCCGCCACATGCCATTAATGGTTGTACAGCCATGAAAGCTCGTTTGGGTAAGCCTTTGGATAGGTTAGATCTACTGTTAGAGATAGATGGTAAAAGTTTTCGTATCGGTGGGGTGACATATCCTGATGCAGTGCAGATGATGCGGTCTTTTATTAAAAAACATAGGCTGCCCGATCCTAGTTTGTATGTAGAAGTAGACAAGACGAATGGGGCGGTGTCCAAGTCACAGTTTGCCCAACTTGTTAGGCTGTTACTAGGTGATTCTAAACGAGGCGAGGTCCTTATATCCAAGGCAAAGGTAGATTCTATGGAAGAGTTTGAGGATGCCTGGTGGGAATTATATGAGACACTGCTTTCAGCAGGAAAGGCTGTAGAGATATCTTGGAAAACTGAATTAGAGGACATCCTATTGAGGGCACATAGCTTGGCAGATTGTAAATGCTTGCCCGTAGACGAGATGTTTTTAAAGGAAAGTCAGTCGATTACAGACTGGTGCGCTCACCTCAATGCTATATGGGAAAAGCATACATTGGCTTGTATGGATATAGGAACAGATACATTTGTACTTATGGTGTTATCCAATGAAGAATTTAAACAAGCTCAAGAGCTGGCACATAGGATAGACCTAGCAGAGCGCTTTTAATGAATTAAAATAATAGAAAAATTAATGAGTTTAGGAATTTATAACAAGGAGATTGTCCCATGAAATACTTTATCGCATCTGATATACACGGGTCCGCTTATTACGGAGAAAAAATGCTAGAAGCTTTTAAGCGTGAAAGGGCAGACAAGTTTCTTCTTTTGGGGGACATCCTCTACCACGGCCCTCGTAATGACTTACCTAAGGAATATAATCCTAAGGCCCTTATTGCTATGTTGAATCCCATGAAAAACCAAATTCTCTGCGTGCGGGGCAACTGCGAGGCTGAAGTGGACCAAATGGTCTTGGAATTCCCGGTATTGGCTGATTATGCCCTCTTGGTGGATTCCGGCCTGACGGTTTTTGCTACTCACGGCCATGTCTATAACGAAAAGAATTTGCCTCCTTTGGCGAATGGGACTATCCTTCTCCATGGCCACACACACATCCCTGTGTGCCGCGATCATGAAGCTGATGAGAATCATGGGACCTATACCTATATGAACCCTGGGTCTGTGTCTATTCCTAAGGAAGGCAGCCACCATGGCTATATGATTTGGGAAGGTAAGACCTTTACTTGGAAAGACCTGGATGGCCAAGTAAAGATGACCAAGGCCTTTTAAGGATACTTGTAAGCCTTGGAATTCCGTTATGTGATGAGTCGATAAAAGATAGTAGGCTTGCTCATGATTAGAAGCAAAAGAAAAGCACGGAGGTGTTACTCCGTGCTTTTTGTGTGCCTGTTTGGCTTTATATCTTTATAAGGCCCTGATAAGGGCTATTTTTTATTGAGGCTCCTTCAAGAAGAAGCACATAATGAGGCCCACTAGGCCGATTGGTATGAGGATTTCCAAGGCCGATTGGACACCGTAGATGTCGGCAAGGTGACCAATATAAGGGGCGATTAAGCCACCTAGTGTAATACCTAGGCCCAAGGTGATACCAGAGGCAAAGCCAGCATTCTTAGCCAGGTATTTTTGCCCTAAAACGGTAACTGGCCCGTATTGGGAGAAGACACCGAAGGCCATAGGAAGCATAGCCAGGAAGAAGGCCCAAGTGGTAGGGACAAAGAGGAAGACTAAGAAGGATGGTAAGAAGATTAGATTGGCCACTTTCACGGTCCGGAGGAAACCTAATCGATCGGATAGGAAACCACCTAGATAGGTAAGAATGGCGCCCAAGGCAAAGTAGAGGGTCAGGGCTAGGCTAGATGTTTCTTGAGATCCATGAAGGACCGTAATATAGAGAATAGGAATAAAGATTGAGAGGGTGGAGAAGAGGATGGACCGAGAGGCGATAATAAAGAAGAGTTTGCCGAAGGAAGTCCAATCGTTCTTGTCTCCTGCGAGTGGGTTGTGGCGGTTTTTAGGTCGCGTTACTTCCGTACTAGCCTCCGCTTGATAGCCTGTAAAGGCATAGATGTAAAGGCCTAGGCCCAATAGGGCAGCTAGGGTGAAGACCCACAAGAAGTAAGGCCCCCAGATATAAACACCACCCGCAATGAGAGGACCTAAGGCAAAACCTGCACTACCGCCTACAGCAAAGCGTCCCATAGCATTACCGATTTCATGGGATTGGAGGCGACGGACCAGGAGGGCAGCTTCCGGATGGAAGAGGGCCGCCCCTATGCCGCTTAAGAGGGCCAAGATTAAGATCATGGGGTAGGATGTGGCCAAGGAGATAGCGGAAAGGGAGACCAAGGTAATGGTGAAGCCTAAAGGGATAAACCAAGGAACCCGCCACCTGTCGGCTATATAACCGAGGGCCGGTTGGGCAATGGAGGCAACGATTGTATTACAGAAAATGATGGTCGCCGCTTGGGCATAGGTTAGGTTGAAATTACCAATAAAGAAGGGGATTAGGGCCGCTAGTGATCCTTGTCCAAAATCATTGATACAGTGGAAAAGCGGTGGCCCATAGGTACGAATAAGAGCTTTCATAGGAGGCCTCGCAGAAATAGGAATTAAGTTTATAAAATATTATATACTCTATACATACCCATCATATCACAAGAATTACTAGTATAATGGGATTCTTATGATATGATGAGCTTAGTGATTTATATGTGATATATGGTAAATAGGAGGCTATCCTATGAAGGTTTTAGTCGTCATTGATATGCAACATGATTTTGTAGATGGAGCTTTGGGAACTCCGGAGGCTCAAGCTATCGTACCTAAGGTAAGGGATGTGATTGCATCCTTTGAGGGCACGATTATATTTACTCGCGATAGTCATGATCAGTCTTACTTGGCCAGTCAAGAGGGTCAACACCTACCTGTAGTTCACTGCCAAATGGGGACCCCTGGTTGGCAAATTGTAGAGGGCCTAGTAGAGGCTGCAGAGGGTCGACCTGGCACGGCAAAGTCTATTTTTATTGATAAGCCTCACTTTGGATCATTAGAACTCCTCCACCATTTGGAGGCCTTACACAATACGGATGGGGTTGAGTCTATCACCCTCCTTGGTTTGTGTACCGATATCTGCGTCGTTTCCAATGCTCTCATTTTGAAAGCGGGCCTCGGTGAGGTGCCCCTCCATGTAAAAGCCGACTGTTGCGCCGGAGTGACGGTGGAATCCCACCAAGCGGCCCTGACTACGATGCGTATGTGCCAGTGTATCATTGAGTAAGCTAGGCTTTGTTTTTGTCGTGCTTGGGGGAACTTTCTCTCCCTTTTCTTGACGGTCATAAGGTCCGCCAATTAAAATATTAGGTAGAGTATTATGTGCTACTTTTACAGACCTACATTCCTGTAAGGGCACTGATATAAAGATCGTTTTGGGTCTTGTTTAGGAGGCATGTGCCATGAGTGAACAAACAGAATTAAAGGAATTACAATTTGATCAGGATTATACCATGGAAGAGGCTATGGCGGAGGCGAATCGCTGCCTCAACTGCCCTAAACCTCTCTGCCGGACTGGTTGTCCTATTGCTAATGAAATTCCTCGCTTTATCCAAGCTATCGCCCAAGGGAACTTTGGCCAAGCTAACGAGATCTTGGCTGAACGGACTAACTTGCCTGCCATCTGTGGTCGGGTTTGTGCTCGTGAAAAGCAATGCGAAGGCCATTGCATCATGAACAAGGCTAAAAAGCCACCTATTAATATTGGTAAATTGGAACGCTTTGCCGCTGATTTCGAATCCACTCACATCAAACGCAAGACCCGTCCTATTATCCAAAATAATGGTAAAGTTGCGGTTATCGGTTCCGGCCCTGCCGGTCTTTCCGTAGCGGGCGACTTGGCAAAGTTGGGCTTTAAGGTAACCGTATTCGAGGGGCAACCTGAACCAGGCGGTATCCTCCTCTTCGGTATTCCTGAATTCCGCTTGTCCAAGACCATCGTTCGTCGCGAAATTAAACGCTTGGAAAACTTGGGTGTAGAATTCGTCTGCAATACCTTTATCGGTCCTGATAAGACCATCGATGCCCTCCTTAACGAAGACGGTTTTGATGCGGTATTTATCGGTACAGGTACCCATGTACCAGCAACAGTAAAACTCAAAAACGAAGAGCTACCAGGTGTTTTACAAGCCATGTTCCTCTTGACCACAGAGCAACTCCGCCTCAATGGCCAATTGGACGACTTTGAAGTGCCAGTACAACCTGGTGACCGGGTTGTTATCATCGGCGCTGGTAACGTAGCCATCGATGCTGCCCGTACATCCATTCGCTGTGGTGCTAAGTCCGTTACTATCGCTTATCGCCGTACTCAGGCTCAAATGCCTGCTAATCCTTCCGAATATGCAGAAGCGGTAGAAGAAGGCATTCAATTCAAGTGGCTTGCATCCCCTGTGGGTGTTGACGGAGACGGCAAGGTTGAATCCTTCCAATACGAAGTCCAATCCATCGATGAAGAAGGCAATGTATCCGGTACTGGCAAGATCGAATCCATGCCAGCCGATAAGGTTATCATCGCTGTTGGCCATAAACCAATGTCCAACCTCATCGGTCAAGGTAACCATATTAAGGTCGATGACCGCGGTTACATCATCACCTCTGAAGAAGAGGATTGCTACGGCATGACCTCCCGTGAAGGGGTCTTCGCTGGTGGCGACGTAGTACACCGCCCAGCTACTGTTGTTCTCGCTATGCGGGAGGCTAAAAAGGCTGTAGACGGTATCGTTAAGTACATCGAAGTTAAAAAGGCTAAGGAAGCTGCAGAGGCAGCTAAGTAGTCTAAAGGAACCCTATGTTTGATTTTGATATAGCCCGTATTATTTTGGGCATTCCCGCCATGATCATCGCTATCGTGGCACTTGAGTATGGTGAGGCGCGAGCAGCTGTTTGGTTGGGGGATCCTACGCCTAAGGCCTACAATCGTTTGACCCTTAATCCCCTAGCTCATTTAGACCCTATTGGGGCCATTGCCTTGGTCTTGGCCGGCCTTGGCTGGGCTAAACCCATGCCTGTGAACGTGTCCAACTTTAAGGATCCTAAGAGGGACCAGATGCTCTTGGCCTTTGCTGGTCCTGTGACTTGCCTGATTGTAGCCTTTATCGTATTTTTTGGCTTGTCTCTAGCCTTGGCCATGGATATCCCTATGTCCAAGTCTACCTATACTATGATCTACCTGATCATCGCTTATAATATTGGTCTGGCTATCTTTAACCTCATTCCTATTCCTCCTCTTCCAGGCGGCCGTCTTTTGACGGTCTTCCTTCCTTGGGAATGGCGGATGAAATTGGAGAACTTCTCCTGGGGGACCTTTATCGTCCTCTTGATCGTTATCAATACACCGATCTTCTCCTATATTTTTAGACCCCTCCAAATGACCATTTTAAAGGCCTTCCAGTGGGTGGTTGACGCCATTCTTTAGGGCATAGTGGTCACTTTTGGATGGGCTGTAGCAGATATTTTTATACAGATTATTCTATGACTGCACACGAGACAGTGACCTGTCTCGTGTGCAGTTTTTTTGTGTAAAATTTATAGACTGTTTACGGGCTCCCTCTGCTATACAAGTTCTAAGAGGAGTATAATGGTAAGTGTATGAATGTATCATAAAATCGATATGTCAGAAAGGTACATGTTCTTTTATAGGAGATGGTTAGATGGATAAGAGAAAGTATATAATCGGTGGCGCCTTGGCAGCTATCCTTGTCATCGGTGGTGGCGCCTATACTTACTATACAGAGGTTTATGCACCGGCCCATGCCCCTTTGACCCTGTCGGGGAATGTGGATGTCCGTCAGGTATCTGTGGCCTTCCGCGCCTCAGATCGGATTGATCAAATCTTTGTAGAAGAAGGAGATCAGGTTAAGGCTGGTCAAGTCTTGGCTAAACTGGATAGTCGTGAACTAGAATTAGCCATTAGCAAGTTACAGTCTCAAATTGCCGCTCAAGAGGCGACTGTTAACAAGTTGCTCAATGGATCCCGGTCGGAAGACATAGAGGCAGCTCAAAATGCGGTCGATCAAGCTCGGGCTGCTCTTAATTTAGCCCAATCCTCTTACAGTCGTAAGCAAGGTCTCTACCAAGAGGGAGTCATCTCTGAGTTGGAATTCGATAAGGAACAATCCAACTATGATGGGGCCAAGGCAAAAGTAGCGCAAGGGGAAGCGGAATTACAAAAACTAGTTAATGGGTCTCGGTCAGAAGATATAGCGCAAGCGGAGGCTAACCTCCAAGCCCTCAAGGATGAGTTGGCACGGCAGGAATATGTCCTCTCCCAATACCAATTGGTGGCCCCATCGGATGGTATTATCCGGTCTCGCCTCTTGGAAGTAGGGGATATGGCTTCGCCACAAAAACCTGTCTTTAAGCTGTCTGTCCTCAACAAGAAGTGGATTCGGGCCTATGTAAATGAAAGGGAATTGTCCCGTATCTATGAAGGGCAAGCCGCTCATGTTAAGGTGGATGGGCTAGATCAAAGTATAGATGGTCAAGTGGGATATATCTCTGACCAAGCCGAATTTACACCTAAGACAGTACAAACCAATGATCTTCGAACTGATTTAGTCTACGAAGTGCGAATCTATGTGGAAGACCCTACTAATGTCCTTCGAATGGGGCAACCGGCAACGGTTACTTTTGACTAGGGGGCTCCTATGGATGATGTACTTGTAAAGGGGAGCCAGGTTTATAAGGTATTTAAGGATGCGGATGGGTCTGATTTAGTGGCCCTAGACCATGTGGACATAGAGATTCACAAGGGGCAGATGACAGCTCTTATCGGGCCTGATGGGGCCGGCAAGACTACCTTTATGCGCCTAGTTTGTGGCCTTATGGTAGCTGACGACGGCGACTTAGAGGCCTTTGGCCTATCTGTGAAAGACCATAGCCAGGAGGTCCAGGACCAACTATCCTATATGCCACAGAAGTTTGGTCTCTACGAGGACTTGTCTGTCATGGAGAATATGAATCTCTATGCAGATCTTCACGGCGTCCCTAAGGAAATTCGGCCTAAGCGCTTCAACCGCCTCTTGACCATGATGGGGTTAGATCAATTTACTAGCAGGCTAGCGGGTAAGCTGTCCGGTGGTATGAAGCAAAAGTTAGGCTTGGCCTGCACCCTGGTCCGGTCTCCTAAGCTCTTAATCTTAGATGAGCCGACAGTAGGCGTAGACCCTCTCTCTAGGCGGGAGCTGTGGGAAGTCTTACAGGAACTGGTTAAGGCTGAGGACCTATCTGTTCTGGTATCCACTGCTTATATGGATGAAGCAGCCCAGTGTGACTGGGTGTATATGATGAACAAGGGCCATATATTAGCTGCTAATGATCCTACGATCTTGGCCCAGGAGGCCCAAGGCCGGTGCTTTGAAGCTAAGCCGCCTCAGGGACTGCCAACGCGGGTCTTGCAGAGTCGACTCTTGGATGATCCTAGAGTGGCCGATGCGGTTCCATCCCATGGCTTGGTCCGCTTTATTACGCGTGAATTAGGGGACTCTGTACCCTGGTTAGACCCCCTTGGGGTTACCGTAGAAGAGGTCCCTTCTAGTCTAGAGGATACCTTTATGATGACCCTCCGTCAGGCCCAGGCTCATTTGGATTCCAAGGAGCCTTCTCAAGACCTATCGTATGTTGGGATAAGGCCTGAAGACCTTCCTTCTTTCCAGGTGGATCTAGAGGCTAACCCTGTAGTCATCAAGGTAGACCATGTGGTCAAGAAGTTCGGCGATTTCGTAGCCGTAGACCACACGACCTTTGATGTTCATCAGGGAGAAATCTTTGGCCTGTTAGGCCCAAACGGAGCTGGCAAGACCACCACCTTTAAGATGCTCTGTGGCCTATCACCAGCTACTGAGGGAGCCCTGTCCGTGGTGGGTGTGGACCTACGAACCGCCCGGACGGAGGCGCGGGCCAATATTGGCTATGTGGCTCAAAAGTTCTCCCTCTATGGAGCCTTTACAGTCTATGAAAACCTCCGCTTCTTCGGTGGGGCCTACGGCTTGTCAGGACAGGCCCTCAAGGACCGCATCGAAGAACTTATGGTGGAATTCGACCTGGCCTCCAAGCGGAATGTTGCGGCAGACCTTCTGTCTACGGGTTATAAGCAACGCTTGT
Source organism: uncultured Veillonella sp. (assembly GCA_934191645.1). GTDB lineage: Bacteria > Bacillota > Negativicutes > Veillonellales > Veillonellaceae > Veillonella. The sequence continues at coordinate 39,973 of CAKPUJ010000002.1, forward strand.
CTATGGCGGCTGGTCTCATCCATAAGCCGTCTATCCTCTTTTTGGATGAACCGACCTCTGGTATCGATCCCCTGGCTCGTCGGGCCTTTTGGCAGCGGATTACCCGCTTAGCCGCAGAGGGAACGACTATCATCATTACCACCCACTTCATGGAGGAAGCCGAATATTGCGATCGCTTTATCATCCAAGACCGGGGCAAGCTCTTAATTCTAGGGAGACCATCACAGGTTCGGCAAGAGATGGGGGCCCCTCAGGCAGATATGAATGAAATCTTTATTCGCATTGTTGAAGAGGCAAGGGGGTGAGTCTATGAAGCCATCATTACAGAGGCTAGGTGCCTTGATTCGCAAGGAGTTTAGCCAATTGATTAGGGATAACTCTACCCTTCTCATGGGCATTGTCCTCCCCCTTATTTTGATCCTTATCATAGGCTATGGCATGTCTTTAGATGTTAAACATGTGCCTATGGCTGTGGTTTTGGAGGATAATTCCCCGACGGCCCGCCAGATGGTTAACTTTACGGAAGGGTCGGAATACTTTAATCCTACCTATGTCTATGATGTGAAACAGGCTAGCCAGCTGCTACAGGCTCATCATGTAGATGCTATCTTGGTGGTACCTCCGGATTTTTCCTCTAAGCTTACGGCTGGTGAGGCTCAGCTTCAGCTAATCCTTAACGGTGGGGATGCCACTACGGCCCAAGTGACTGGGGCTTATGTGTCGGCCGCAGTCCTCTCCAAGGTGACACAAGCCCAAGCGGCTGTTACGGCGGGCAACCAAGGCTATGGGGCTGTCACCGTAGATAGCCGTCTTTGGTTTAATGATGCCAACACCTCCACCTGGTTCTTTGTACCAGGTATTCTTATGCTAGTCCTGACCATTACGGGTGTCTTCCTGACGGCTGTGGTCATGGCCCGCGAGTGGGAGCGGGGAACCTTTGAGTCCCTCTTTGTCACCCCCGTCAGGGTTTGGGAGATTATCCTAGCTAAGATGCTTCCATATTTCCTTGTGGCCGTAGGAGGGCTAGTCCTCTGTCTCCTAGCAGGACGAATCCTCTATGATCTTCCTATGCGGGGCTCTATGGTCCTCATTTTGGGAACCTCTATGCTCTACCTACTGGTAGCCCTCTGTATCGGTTTGGTTATTTCCGCTGTTACTAAGAGTCAGTTCGTGGCCTGTCAGATGTCCATTTATGTGAGCTTCCTGCCATCCGTTATGCTATCGGGTTTTATCTTTGACCTTCATTCGGAACCGGCTGTCATCGCGCTCATATCTCAGGCCTTTCCGACAACCTACTACTTACAGCTCTTGAAGTCTCTACTTCTCGTGGGTAATGACTGGCATTTGATCATCAAAAATTCTCTGATTCTCTTTGGCTACCTCTTGGTCTTCTTTGGACTGACCTTCTGGTTGACTAGAAAGAAGGTGGATTGATGCGCTGGCAACAATTGAAATACATGTTCCAAAAGGAAATTCTATCCCTCCTTAAGGATCCACGCCTTCGTTTTATCTTGCTTATGGGAGTTATCATCCAGGGCTTCCTCTTTGGCTATGCCGCCAACTATGACCTAGTCAGGGCTCCTTATGTGGTGGTGGACCAGTCTCACAGTCGGGCTAGCCGGGATATGATGGCCCACGTGGAGGCAACAGGTATTTTTCACCGGGTGGCTCTTCTGGGCAATGTGAATGACGTGGGTCCCATGATTGAATCAGAAGAAGCCCTTTTTGCCCTTGTTTTTCCTCAGGATTTTGAGGATAAGATTGAAGGTGGGCAGACGGCCCCTATGCAAATGCTTCTGGATGGCCGTAATCCATCCATAGCGGGTCGTATTGAGGCCTATATAGGATCCATGGTGGCCTCCTATAATGAGGGTCATGGATTAACTAGCCCTGTGACGGTTATGACTCGGACCTGGTACAATCCTAACCAAATTTCCCGATGGAACTTCCTTCCATCTTTAATCGCTATGATTTCTTTTATCCAGATTATCATGCTAGCAGGTATGTCCGTGGCCAAGGAACGGGAGCAAGGGACCTTTGACCAACTCCTAGTGACCCCTTTAACTCAGTCTGAAATTCTCCTGGGTAAGGCCTTAGCACCTATGGTAGTGGGGATTGTCCAATCGTCCATCCTCTTTCTCCTATCCCGTTTTTGGTTCCAGGTCCCTGTGGGAGGGTCATTCTGGGCCATTCTGGCGGTCATCTCAGTTTTTGCTCTGTCTGCTACGGGATTTGGCTTGATTTTGTCCTCCCTAGCCCGCAATATGCAGCAGGTCTTGGTTTATATTCTGGTCTCCGTATTACCCCTAGTTCTCTTGTCTGGCGTTGCGACGCCAGTTCATAACATGCCCCTCTTTCTCCAGTACCTGACCTATATAGATCCCCTTCGCTTTGCGGTTGATGCGGTTCGTCGCATCTACTTGGAAGGGGCGGGCCTAGTGGATGTGGCTTGGGACTTTGTCCCTATGCTGGCTGTGGCAGCTGTAACTTTACCACTGGCGGCTTGGCTCTTTAGGAATAAGACCCAATAGGTTTACTGGGCCTTTGATTGAATAAGTGGTCCTAGCTTGAATAAGTGATCTTAGAGTGGCCAGATACATCCTATTTGGGTAATGAGTTCTGTTGACATATCGAAAATATTAAATTAAGATTAGGGCAGATTACTATACTAGTAGTTCCTAGTGACAAGGAGGTCTCTATGAATTTAGATAAATTTCAACCCTATGCCCTAGCTCTTTTGCGGATTATTGTGGGCTACATGCTTTTATTGCACGGCCTGGATAAGACCTTTGGTATCTTTGGAGGCTCTGTGCCCTTGGAATCCCTCTTTGGGGTGGGCGGCATCATCGAATTGGTGACGGGCTTACTCATTTTAGTGGGGCTCTTTACCCGTGCTGCAGCCTTCTTGGCATCTGGCCAAATGGCTTATGCCTACTTCTTTATCCACAGTGCGGGCGGGCAATTCTTCTTCCCTATGCTCAACAAGGGTGAGTTGGCTTTGACCTTTTCCTTGGTCTTCTTCTTCTTAATCTTCGCTGGACCTGGGGCCCTTGCCTTGGGTAACCATATATTCTTTAAAAAATAGAATGAAGTAGAAGCTGTGACTTCTGAGAGGACATCCAGATGGATGTCCTTTTTTCTAGCCCCTCTAGGGGAAAAGTAGGTATAATGAGATATAAGATTTAGGAAAAGGAGTAGTTTACTATGGCAAGACGACAAGAACCGGTAGAGATTAAAATTGCAACCGTTGATATGGGGAAAACAGGCCTGTTTGTGGCGACATCTGTGGAGACGGGCGACTTGGTGGGACAAATGACCTTCTCTTTGGAGGCTAAGGTTATGACCGTCCCTCATACCTATGTGGAGCCTGACTATGAAGGCCAAGGGGTGGCTGGCAAATTGACGGCTTTTATGATCGATTATGCTAAGAAGAAGGGCTATCAAGTGGTCCCTGAATGCTCTTACGTAGCGGTTTATTTCGAGCGTCATCAAGACCTAGTGGAAGGGATTTGGCAGCGAAACGTATAAGTATTCATTCCTAGGAGAAAAGGTGTAGGGTGTCACTTGTTAACAGTAGAAAGGAAAAATTATGGAACCTCAAGATAGAGCCTATATAGAATCTCTGGTGCGGGCTATTCCCGATTTCCCTCAGCCTGGTATTATCTTTAGAGATATTACTACGGTTATAAAGGATGCTAAAGGTTTCACAATCATCATGGATGACTTGGTGGATCGCTATGGGGACCAGAATATCGACTATGTGATGGGAGCTGAGGCGCGGGGCTTTATCTTTGGGGCCGCCTTGGCTTATGCCATCGGCGCTGGCTTTGTACCAGCCCGTAAGCCCGGTAAGTTACCTGCTCAGGTCTTGTCTGCCTCCTACAATTTAGAGTACGGGTCTAATAGCATCGAGGTTCATAAGGATGCTATCCATAAGGGGGCCCGTGTTCTACTCGTGGATGATCTCTTGGCGACCGGTGGGACGGCTAAGGCTATGACCCAATTGGTGGAAGAACTAGAGGCCCAAGTGGTGGAATTGGCCTTTGTCATTGAGTTGGAAGATCTCAAGGGGCGAGACCTTCTAGCGCCTTATTCCGTATACTCCCAGTTGACCTACTGAAACCTGGAGAGTATAGCTCAGGGTCCGGCTAACCTATTGGAGGCCAAGGCTAGGTCTAGTTTCTGCCTGTTATGAAATCCCTAGGGAATGGTAAGGAATTGTTTATAGAATAACCCTTGTTTCGTAATAAGTATTGGCTATTATATAGATATCCCTTTTAAACACACAATACACACTCTCAAACAGAAAAGAGCTCCTACTTCGGTAGGGGCTCTTTTCTGTTTTTAGTCTATCGCTTGCTGTCATAGGGGACTGGTACTAGTGGGCATTACTTTTATATAATGTATTGATATTGGTCTATGCGTAAATTGTGTTTGACGGCAATCACTTTATCCCTTATTGTGTTGAGTATATAGATTGATTTTGAAAGAAGGCCCACCATGACGATGGAAGAAAAGATTTTTCAATACCTAGATGACCATGAACATGATATGATCCAATTCTGGAAGGACTTGGTTATGCATGAGTCTGGTTCTTTTGATAAGGTGGATTGTGACAAGGCCCGAGACTTTCTCGTAGATCACTATAAGGCCTTAGGTGGTCAGGTTAGGACGACCGACTATAAAGAAGCAGGAGATATGATTATCGCTGACTTCAATCAAGAGGCTCCTGGCGCCCCTATTGTTTTCTCTGGCCACTATGATACGGTCTTCACCCATGGAGTAACTCAGGAACGCCCTTTCACCATTAAGGAGGGTAAAGCCTATGGTCCTGGTGTGGTAGATATGAAAGGTGGCGTAGCCATGGCCTTCTTCTTGACCAAGACCCTCTTGGCCAGCGGCTATAAGGCACATCCCATCCGTCTGGTCTTTGTAGGTGATGAAGAGGTTGGTCACCAGTATTCTACAGGGGTGGAAGATTTCCGTGCTGCTGTACGGGGGGCTGCGGCTGCCTTTAACTTTGAAACGGGCTATGAAGATAACGGGATTGTTACCGGTCGTAAGGGCGGAGCTAATGCCTATATCGATATCAAGGGTTTGGGGTCTCATGCGGGTATTGCCCCTGAAAAAGGGCGGTCTGCAGTCCTAGAAATGGCCCACAAAATCATCGAAATTCAAGCTCTCACAGACTATGATCGAGGTATTACTTATAATGTGGGTATCGTTTCTGGAGGTACGGCTACTAACGCGGTCCCTGCAGAGGCCCATATGAAGGTGGATATTCGCGTTAAAAGCTTGGACCAACTAGAAGAGGTCAGGGAGAAACTCCAAGCTATTGTGGACCATGCTCATGTGGAGGGGACGTCTGCTCATATGGAATTTAAGGTGGTTATGCCTCCTATGGAAACTACAGAAGGGGTGGCCCATATGTTTAAGCTCTTGGAAGAGTCTGCCACAGAATTGGGTATGGGTCCTATCTATCAAAAGTATGTAGGTGGTGGGGCTGATTCCTCCTACGAGGCAGATGAAGGAGTTCCAACCCTTTGCTCTGTGGGTGTGGCCGGCTATGGCAATCATACGGTAGACGAGTATGCTGTGGTGGCGACGATGAAGGAGCGAACCAAGCTCATCGCCAAAACCCTTTTAAAACTCAACTAGGCTTCTTTATTCCTAAGTAGCCTATAGGTTGTTTGCGAATTTAGAATCTAGCTTTTTTCTAGTATTGTAGGGGCCATAAGTATGGCTCGCTTCTATGTGTTTAACAGGTGTTATGTATATGATTCAAAGAGCTAAACGGTGGACTCTCCGCCTTGTCATCGCCCTTATTATCTTAAGTCTCCTAGTAGGAGGGATTGCTGTGGCTGCCTGGTATGGATCTAGGTCTTATAAGGTAGTGGGAGTACCAGTTCTCAACTATCATCAGGTCAATGATAAGTATGTGACTCCTTTAACGATTCCCACTAAGACCTTTAGGGAACAAATGGACTACTTGGCTTCCCAGGGCTTCCATACTATTAGCCTGGACCAACTGTATGCTTATTTGACAGAGGAGGCCGAACTGCCAGACAAGCCAGTCGTCATTACCTTTGATGATGGCTATATCGATAACTACGAAAACGTTCTACCTGTCCTTAAACAACATGGCTTTACAGCCACCCTTTTTATGATAGGAGACGATATCAATAAGAGTCCTCGTTTCGTGACGGCTGATCAACTGCGGGCTATGGATGCTAATGGATTTATTGTGGAAGGCCATACCTATACTCACCGCCGCCTACCAGATATTCCAGAAGGAGAACTTTACTCTGAGATGGTTAAGGGTAAGCAGGCTGTCGAGGCTGTTGTGGGCCATTCGGTGGATTACCTAGCCTATCCTGGTGGTTATAATAATGAGGCCGTCCGCAATGCGGCTCAAGCTGCTAACTATAAGATGGCCTTTACAGTAGCGCCAGGTAATGTGCAACCAGGTGATGACCTCTATAAGCTCAATCGCCTAGCGATTTTTGAAAATGATGTTACCTATTATAGCTTCCTCATCCGCCTCCACTATCCTGCAGTGGTAGATGCCCTTTGGTCCTGGCGGGACCAGCTCAGGGATTCTGGCCATCCTAACCTAGCTAAGATGGTGCCTCTTTTCTAAAACCTGTCCTATGGTTTAAGTTTTTGCGTCTAGCCCCTCGGGAGATAGCCTCTATCTTCCGAGGGGCTTTTTGCTTGGCTGATGGGGCTTTCAGATGAAAATACTAAGAAAATTTGATACAATAGAGGCAATGTATTTATTTCTTTTGGAGGAAGACATGGCAACATTACCAAACTGCCCAAAGTGTAACGAGGCATATACTTACGAGGATGGGCACATGCTCGTATGCCCTATGTGCGGCTACGAATGGACACAAGCGGATGCGGACGCAGCAGCAGAAGCCTTGCTCGTGCATGATGCTAACGGCAATGTCCTACAAGATGGCGATACTGTAACCATCATCAAAGATCTCAAGGTGAAGGGGGCCTCTACCTTAAAGCAAGGGACCCGGGTTAAAAATATACGCCTCGTAGTTGATAGCGATCACAATATCGATTGTAAGATTGATGGTTTTGGTGCTATGGCCTTAAAGTCTGAATTCGTTAAAAAGATCTAAATTGTATGCACCAGACTAAGGTCCCTTAGGGCCTTAGTCTATTTTCGTATAGGGAAGGAGGACCATTCTATGAGCACTAAAGTTGATGTGCGAGATTTGGTCTATCGTCAGGAACAGGGCGGTCAATTTCGTTGGATTACGGTAACTGTCCTATTAGTAGCGGTGGGGGAAATCCTCCACTTGATCAGTCCAAGTGTAGCAGGTATTACTCCATCGTGGCCTATTGCTGCCTATTGTGCGGCCATTATGTTAACCCGGCCTACCTATAGACAGACCTTGGGGATTGGCCTAGCGGTGGCCCTCTTAGGAGTTCTTACCTCTAAGTCTGCCTTCCCTTATGGGAACTTGGCAGCAGAACCGGTTGGGGCTTTGGCTTGTTGCTTCCTCATGCACCTCTTGGAGCGCCTGCGCCTACGCTATTTTGGCAAGCTAGATATAGGGCCAGTTATCTTAACCCTCATTACGACGGTTATTTCTGGGGCTATCTTCATTACCATCCTTTGGCAGGTCATGGGGTTAGATGTGAATATCTATCTCAAGGGCATGTGGCCTATCGTTCTCATCGTAGCGGTAGTTAATGCTGTCGCGGCACCCCTTATGTACTACCCTGCTAAGCACCTCTTCGCTAAACGAGGTCTTGTAAAATTGGCAGAGAATGAAAAATCTGACCATTCTAACTTGGAATTGAAGCCTTCACAAGCGGGTAAGATTTCTGTGGAGCATCTGACCTTCTCCTATGATGCTCAGAAGAAGCCTGTTTTAGAGGATATCAACCTAGCTATCCAAGAAGGGGACTTTATGGTTATCACCGGGCCGGCTGGTTGTGGTAAATCTACCCTCTGTATGGCCTTAACGGGGGCTGTACCTAAGTTCTACGGGGGCTTTATGAAGGGGATGGTCTTTGTGGATGGCTTGGCGACAACCCAAGCGGATATTCCGACTATTGCTGACCATATCGGCGTAGTCTTGGCCGACTATGATACCCAATTGGTGACTATGACCGTTCAAGAAGAAGTAGCCTTTGCTCTTGAAAACCGAGGCTACCAAGCAGATGCCATCAAGGTTCGCACCAAGGAAGTCTTGGCTCAAGTAGGTCTTACAGGCATGGAAGAGCGGGCTATCTCCTCTCTCTCTGGAGGTCAACGGCAACGCTTGGCTATTGCGTCTGTGTTAGCAACCAACCCATCTATCTTGGTCTTGGACGAACCAACTTCTTCCTTGGATCCGGAAGGGACAGAAGAACTCTACCGCTTGGTAGGGGCCCTCAACAAAGACTATGGCATCACCGTGGTGGTTATCGATCATGATCTCCATGCTATCCTGCCATATGCCAACCGTATGGTCCTCTTGGTAGAGGGTAAGGTAGCTTGCGATGCGTCTTTGTCTGAAACCCTACAATATATGTACGAACATGATATTTATACGGATGCTTTGCCATCTCTCTTCAAGGCATCTATGGACCTCCGCCGCGGTGGGGTCTCAGTCTATGAGCCATGGTTGACTATTGAAGGAGCCAAGGCTGCTTTAAAAAGCTTTGGAGGTGAAGGCTAATGCTAGAAGTTAAATCCCTACAATTTGGTTATACCAAGGATAAAGATGTCTTTTTTGACGTTAGCTTTACTATCGGAGAGGGCGAGTTCATAGCTATTGGTGGTTGTAATGGGTCAGGGAAAACGACCATTACACGCCTTTTGGTGGGCCTTGAAAAGCCTAAGTCTGGCCATATTATCTACAAGGGCCAGGATATTACCCAAGCGCCTCCTAGTGAGCGGGGCCAGTACATTGGCTATGTATTCCAACAACCAGACCGACAAATGTTTCGTCCCACAGTTGTGCAAGAAGTAGCCTTCGGTCCAGAAACTATGGGATTATCACCGGATGATACTAGACGGGTTGTGGAGTCAGCCCTTGAACGGACTGGTATTGGCCCTTTGGCCGGTCAGTATCCACCGACCCTTCGTCGGGGGGACAAGCAGCGGGTGGCTATCGCTTCTGCCCTAGCTATGAATCCACAGATATTGATCTTGGATGAACCTACATCAGGTCAGGATGGGCGGGAAAAACGGGAACTCATGGAGCTGTTGGAAGCCCTTAACAAGGAGGGAGTTACCATCCTCCTCATCACACATGACATGGAAATCATGGCAGCCCACTGTAAGCGGGCCATTATCATGGGCAACCAAACCAAGGCCTTTGATGGGACTCCAGAAGAGCTCTTTACGAATCATTCCGACCAAGAACTCTTAAATATGGGCCTCACTCGGCCGGCTTGTGTCAGCCTGTCGGCCTCCATCCCTGGTTTTGGCTATTGCGCCTCCATGGATGAATTCACCACTTCTATGATTGAAAAATTTGGTAAATAAGGAGGACCTATGGAACGTTTAGTACCGATTACAAAAATCTTCATGACCCTTCTTATTTCCGCTTGGGCAATCTTTTTGAAAGACTGGCACCATTTGCTTATTTTGGCTTTGGTAGAGTTGGCTTTCTTGGCCTTTACGACCATCCTCTATAAGCAACGAAAGGCCATCTTAGGCCTGGCCTTTTTTGCGGCTGTTCTAGCGCTTATCCAATGGCTAGTGTCCGGCCAATGGGAATCGGCTATCGTCGTAGGGGGCCGTATGCTCTGCATGACTCTTCTTTTTGTCATGCTTTTGACGACTACTAAGTTGCAGGATTTGACGGCCACATTGGTGCTCCAATGTAAGATGCCTTATACCTATGCCTTCATGTTCACGGCGGCCCTTCGATTTGTACCTGATTTTATCGCTGAAAGTCGGGCCGTACAAGAAGCTCAATCTTGTCGTGGTCTCTCTATGGAGGGTAATATCTTTAAGAAGTGCAAGTCCTATGCGACAGTTATTCAACCACTTCTCTTAAAATCTTTATCCAAATCTGAGAACATGGCTCTCTCCTTGGAATTGAGAGGGTTTGGTCGCAAGGGACACTCCTTTGCTACCTCCGTTAAGCCGGGCAGCTTGGATTATGCCATTATGGCAATTTTAATTGCCCTGACCGCTTATCTCATGCTCTAAGCATCACATATATAAAGCCTAGAAGGTCTAGCTTTCACACGCCTATTTGTTTCTTTGGTAGTGAAAACTATGCCTTCTAGGCTTTTATGCTATAATTAAGGCATTATGATAGAAGGAGAAAAGTCAGTGTCTAAGATTGTAATTCGACGTGGGCAAAAGGCTGATATTCCAGCCCTCTTGGATATTTATAACTATGAAGTCCTCCATGGTGTGGCAACTCTGGATTTGGAACCGCGTACTTTGGATGAGTGGACCCTTTGGTATGAGGCCCATAATGTGGATAATCATCCCCTCTATGTGGCTGAGCTAGATGGACAAGTGGCAGGTTATGCCAGCCTATCTGCCTACCGGACCAAGGAGGCCTACCGGTCTACCGTTGAATTGTCTGTCTATATAGGGCCTGACTACCGCCGTAAGGGTATCGCCTCTAAGTTAATGGAACGTATTCTTGAAGAGGGGCGCCGAGATGATCGAACGCACCTCATCGTCTCTGTCATCACCGCTGGCAATGAAGCCAGTGAACGATTACACGAAGCCTTCGGCTTTGAATATGTAGGTACTCTTAGGGAAGTGGGTATCAAGCAGGGACACTATAGGGATACTGTTGAGTATGCCCTCTATGTCTAAGTATAGGGAGTTTTGTGTGGGCCTTTGAGCCCAAGGGAGTTTTTATGAAAGGTACTAGGGAAGCAGAAGTCTTTGGCATCAATCGCTACCGTAATCGGCGGGTGGATGGTCATGTCCATACGGAGTTGTGCCCTCATGGGTCAGGGGATAAGACGGCCCTCATGGTGGAAAAAGCCATTGAACTGCATTTAGAAAAAATCTGCTTTACCGAGCACGCACCCTTGCCAGTCGAGTTCAGTAAGGTCTATTTAGGGGACAAGAAGGCGCTAGATACAGCAGCCCTTACCTTGGACCAGGTAGAGACTTATCTGGCCTTGGGTAATGACCTACAAAAGGAATACGGCGAAGCCATTGATATTTCCTTAGGTTTTGAAGTAGATTACCTGCCTGGCTTTGAATCCTACACTAGGTCCTTCCTAGACCAATATGGGCCTGTGACGGGGGATAATATCCTATCCCTTCACTTCATGGAGGGTATGGCTGGTGGTTACTGGTGTCTAGACTATAGCCCTCAGGAATTTGAAAACGCCTTTGGTCCTTGGATCGATCAGCAAGACCTTCTTTACGGTCGCTATTTTGAGACCCTCCTCAAGGGCGTCAGGACGGACTTTGGCCCCTATAGGCCTAAACGTATTGGCCATCTAGATAGTATCAAGAAATTCAATCGCTACTTCCATTGGAAGCCAGCTTTAGATGACAAGTCTAAGGGGCTAGTTTTGGAAATTCTCCGTACTCTTAAGAGTCAAGGACGGGAATTAGACTATAATTTGGCCGGTCTATCCAAGGAATATTGTCGGGAGGTCTACCCAAGCCGCTATATCCAAGGCATGGCCTATGTGCTTGGCCTGCCCTATGTGGTAGGGTCTGATGCCCATAGCATCTTAGATCTCCAGAAAACATGGGGTCCGGGGGCAGCCATTTTGGATGCCCAAGCAGAAGCCCATGAAGAGGGAGACGCATAGATTAGTAACTAAAAAAGGACCTAAGAGCCCACACTTGGTGTTGGTTCTTAGGTCCTTTTGTAATTAGCGATAGGCCACCCTTTCTGGTTGCATATCGTGGAAATGGAGGCGTTCTTTTGCCGTCTTTTCCCAGTCCGTACCTGGTTTGCCATAGTTGGCATAAGGGTCGATGGAAAGACCCCCTCGTGGGGTGAACTTGCCCCATACTTCGATGTACTTAGGGTCCATGAGCTTGATCAAATCTTTCATGATGATGTTGATGCAGTCCTCGTGGAAGTCCCCATGGTTGCGGAAGGAGAAAAGGTAGAGTTTGAGGGATTTGGACTCTACCATCTTTTGGTCCGGTACATAGGAGATATAGATGGTGGCAAAGTCCGGTTGCCCTGTCATAGGGCAGAGGGAAGTAAATTCTGGACAGTTGAATTTAACGAAATAGTCGTTTTCTGGGTGTTTATTTTGGAAGGCCTCCAATACTTGAGGGGCGTAATCTGTTGGGTAGTCTGTGGTATGGCCAAGGGCGTGAACGCCGGCTAATTCTTCTGTGCTGCGACCGCTGCTCATGATAACCTCGCTTGTCAATTTTATCCTATAGTATAATACTTATATCTACTTAATTATAGACTATTCTCCAGGAAGTGACTAGGCGATGGAAGGAGGGGATGGTATGTTTGTAATGACCCTATTAGCCTGTGTTTTGGGGCTAGAGGTATCCTTCCAGCCAGAGGTAGGGGTCAAGGGAGACCTTTTTAACCGGAGGGGGAGGGGCTATATATTTGCTAGCCTCCCCGTCATGATTCTTTTGGCTCTTTTCATGACCTGGATTTTTATCTTCTTGGCCCAGTCCATTCAGGTTTTGAACTACATGTATAATTGTAGTCAGCTAGTTACAGTCTTAGGTATCTCTCTTTTGCTGATAGGGGCCCTTCAACTAGGAGGAGTGGTTTCCTTTAGTCATCCTTTACGCCAGGAGGCAGCCGGTTTAAAACCGACCTATAGATGGGCAGAGGGTAGCCTGTGGGCACCTCTTTTCTTCGTATTGGACCTTTGGCGGACCCTTTGGCCCTATCTCCTCTGGATGGGGGTCAGCCAAGTTTTGCTTTGGTTAGATCCGGCCTATACTGGGAGAGGCTTTTTGTTTACTAGCTTAGGTGCCTTCTTTTTGGGCCTTTGGATGGGCTTAGCCATGCGGGCTGTAGACCCCGCTTGGCGGACCGCTTTAGTAGCTATCTATGATGGACCATCCTTAGTCAAGGGTAACCGCTTAGTGGTGGCTATTATAGGCCTAGAAATCCTCTACCTCTTGGTTTCCCTAGTAGAGGGGTGACTTAGAGGACTGTGAGTTGACCTGGGTCTAGTCAACATACTACAATGACAGTATAGACATGATAATTGTAGCCATTTGGGCTGAGAGGCAGCTATGAATCAACTGTGGTCCAAAATTAAATATAATATTCAACGGGTAATGGACTCTGATCCAGCGGCTACGTCTGTCCTTATGGTCCTTTGGACCTACCCTCATATGACGGCCCTCTTTTGGCACTTCTTTGCCCACCGCCTCTACAAGGCAGGTTGGAAGCTCTTAGCTCGGCGGATTTCCCTCCACGCGCGAAGGGTGACGGGTATTGAAATTCATCCTGGTGCTACTATCGGTAAAGGTCTTTTCATTGACCATGGTATGGGGGTTGTCATCGGTGAAACGACCGTTGTAGGGGATAATGTAACTCTCTTTCACCAAGTGACCCTAGGGGGCATGTCCTCCAAGCGGGAAAAGCGACATCCTACCATAGAAGATAATGTCCTCATCGGTACAGGGACCAAGATCCTAGGGGATATCACCATAGGCAAGAATACTAAAATTGGCTGTAACCTAGTTATCAAGCATGACATTCCAGCGGATATGGTAGTCTTTGAAACAGATCCTGAAAACATGTACGTTCGTCGGTCCCGAGGTCAAGGTCACCCCAATAAGGCGGCAGAGGTAGAAGAACCCTATATCGAATATTACATCTAGGATGCCTAAGAGCATCCTTTTTGTATCCTATGTTGACAGGCTAGGGGGCTCATGATACTATTATCCAGTAAAGCTTGGAGAATTACTCAAGAGGCTGAAGAGGACGGTTTGCTAAATCGTTAGGTCGGGTTACCGGCGCTAGGGTTCGAATCCCTAATTCTCCGCCATAGTCAAAGAGGTCTGATGGAAATCCATCAGGCCTCTTTTGTTTATAATTTAGTTAGGCTCCTATGATAAAATGGTCTTATCCTAATACAGATTCATTACGAGGTAATAATTATGGTTAACTTTAGATATAAAAAAGTTATTCTCTTAGGTGCTCTGCTGGGCTCCCTATCCTTGGGCTCTGCCATGGCAGCTTCCTATGATGATATCGTGCCAGCTGGCGATTGGACTTATGAGTCTATCAACACCTTGGTCAAGCATGACGCCTTGACTGATACCAAGGGTATCAAGACAGATGGGTCTGTCCAATATACCCGCGGTCAATTGGCTCCCCTCATGGCCTATATCACTAAGGAGCGGGAGCATATGAATGATACTGATAAGGAAATTGCCCTTAAGCTCTACCAGGCCTACAAGGATGAAGTTTTGGCCTACAATGTAGCAGAAACAAAACGAGAAAAGGCCTTAGCTCAGGAAAAGAAAGACCACAAGAACCTGGTTAAAAAATTAGATAAAAAGCGGACAAAGGCGGAAAAAGAAGCGGCTAAGGCCGACCAAAAAGCGGCTAAAGAAGCGCAAAAGGCGGCTAACAAGTCCAAGAAACAAGGCGAGACTAGACCAGCTAGCCCTGCACCAGCGGTTATCAATGATGTCTACTATGGTGCCGTTAACCCACCAGCTCAATTGCAACCAATTGCGCCTCCTGATGCGGCCCAAGAGGTGACTTATGATAATGAAAAGCCAGAAGAAGTGGCCCTAACACCAGAACAAATCCAAGAGAAGATGAAACATTTCAAGGTGGACACCTCCCCTTTACAGGTCGGTGGTGATGTTCGCGTTCGTACCCAGGGAACTAAGGGCGGCAAATCCAAGACCGATGGTAAAGCCAATGTGGAAATGGCTATGACCTGGTAAGAGCTGAGGTGTGTGTATGTGGAATTACCTTACAAGACAGCTCTTTACTGTCCATCAGGAGGGTCGGACTCACGTCAATGACTTCCTCAAATTTGTAGGGCCTGGGATATTGGTGACGGTAGGCTTTATCGATCCTGGCAACTGGGCAGCTAATTTAGCTGCCGGTGCCCAGTTTGGGTATGACCTTCTTTGGGTGGTCTCCCTGTCTACCATCATGCTCATTGTGCTCCAGCATAATGTGGCCCATTTGGGTATCGTTCGGGGCCAATGCCTGTCGGAGTGCGCTCATGAGTTCTTGCCAGCTTGGCTATCCTGGCCAGTTCTATCCACTGCTGGCTTAGCCGCAGCGGCCACGACGTTGGCGGAGTTTATCGGCTCTGCTATAGCCCTTAAGATGCTCTTTTCCATTCCTTTGGTCATAGGGGCTATATTGACCTGCCTTGTTTGTACCCTTCTCTTGGTGACTAACTCCTACCGGCGGTTAGAACGGATTATAGCTGGTTTCGTATCTCTCATTGCCCTGGCCTATATTGTGGAGCTGTGCCTAGTGGATGTCTCTTGGCCGGCAGCTACTCTGGCTTGGGTGGATCCGAAGCTACCCAATGAATCCATGCTGGTAGTCCTCTCCATTTTGGGGGCTGTCATCATGCCTCATAATCTCTTCCTCCACTCAGAAATCATCCAGAGTCGGCAGCTTAATAAGGCTGATAAGGCTACCATTAAGAAGCACTTACGCTTTGAATTTTTGGATACCCTCCTATCTATGGGTGTGGGCTGGCTCATCAACTCGGCTATGATCATCTTGGCGGCGGCCACCTTCTTTGTGGTGGGGCAACCGGTGACGGAGTTGGAACAGGCGGAAGCCCTCCTGAGCCCACTCATTGGACCTTGGGCAGGAACCCTCTTCGCCTTGGCCCTCCTCTTTGCGGGGATTGCTTCATCGGCTACAGCGGGTATGGCAGGGGCCTCTATCTTTGCTGGTATGTGGGGCGAATCCTACGATATGAAAGACTTTCATAGTCGCCTGGGCCTGGCCCTAACCTTTGTGCCGGCCCTAGCCCTCATATTCTTCGTTAGCGATTCCTTTACAGCCCTCCTCTGGTCTCAAATGTTCTTGAGCTTACAACTACCTATTACTATTTTCTTGCAGCTGTATATGACATCTAGCAAGAAAATCATGGGGGACTATGTTAATCATCGCTATACTTCCGTTCTCCTTTGGGGGATTGGGATTTTTGTAACCCTCTTAAACTTGTATTTGTTGTTTGAATCATAAGGGATCCTATGACAGTTGATGATATTTTACAGAAGGATCTTCTGGGCGACCAATGGCTCACAGAAGAAGAACTTCGCTTCCTCATGTCCGTTACCAATGAGGAAGATTTACAAAAAATATATAAAAAGGCCTACCAGGTGAAAGCCAAGTTTGTAGAGCCTGTAGCTTATTACAGGGGTCTCATCGAGTTCTCCAACCGTTGTATCAAGAATTGTAAGTACTGCGGTATTCGCCGTGATAATGATAAGGTAGACCGCTTTGATATGTCCTATGAGGAT
Source organism: uncultured Veillonella sp. (assembly GCA_934191645.1). Lineage (GTDB taxonomy): Bacteria > Bacillota > Negativicutes > Veillonellales > Veillonellaceae > Veillonella. The sequence goes on from CAKPUJ010000002.1 coordinate 56,378, forward strand.
ATCATCAAGATGGCCCAGTGGGCCTATGACCATGAGTATGGATCTATCACCCTCCAATCAGGAGAGCGGTCCGATCAAGAGTTCGTGGATTATGTAGTAGACCTCATTAAGGATATTAAGAAGATTGGCGATGGGTCCTTGGGCATTACCATGTGCGTTGGGGAGCAATCTGAGGAATCCTACCGCCGTATGGTGGAAGCGGGTGCCTCTCGCTACCTTCTACGCATTGAGACCACCAATCCTGACCTCTATCACAAGATTCACCCACGCGATGACTTGCATTCCTTTGAGACGCGGGTCGAATGCCTCAAACGCTGCCGCAAGGTGGGTTTCCAAGTGGGGACTGGCGTTATGATTGGCCTTCCTGGGCAGATAGAGGAAGATTTGGTCAATGATATCCTCTTTTACCGGGACATGGATATCGACATGATTGGTATGGGCCCTTATGTGGTTCACCACGATACGCCGCTGGGGCAAGAAGCCCTGGCTATGGGCCTAGATTCCAAGGAAGGCAAAGACCGCCGGATTCAGTTGGGGCTTAAGATGATTGCCTTGACCCGCCTCTTCTTGAAGGACGTCAATATCGCTGCTACAACAGCCCTGCAAGCTTTGGACCCCTTGGGTCGTGAAAAGGGCCTAGAAGCAGGTGCTAATATTCTCATGCCTATCATTACTATCCCGGAACATCGGGCTAAGTATCTCCTTTATGATAATAAGCCTTGCGTGGATGACAATGCAGACAAGTGTAAAGACTGCTTGACCCGCCGGGTTATGTCCATCGGCGACCGGGTAGGTTGGAAGGAGAATGGGGACTCTAAGCACTTCTTCAAGCGACAAAAGAATAATAAGGCATGACCATGCTATAATGGGGCTAGACTATATTCTGTCATTTGTAGAGAAAGAGGCTGCTTATGTTTTTCTCCAATATCAATGTAGATTACAAGCACATTGGCTTGCCGGATGCCCTTGTACGGGCCTTGGATTACCTTAAACATACAGATCTGAAGGCCATGGAAGCGGGTTCCTATGAACTGGAAGCAGACCGGAAGATGTATGTAAATATCGATGTGGTTGATACGCGCTTATGGAAGGATACCAAGCCTGAATCTCACAAGGATTACATCGATGTGCAGTTCATGATCGACGGGGAAGAGGACCAAGGGGCCTTTTCCTTAATGGGGACAGAAGTGCCTGTGGAATCTCACGCCGACCGGGACCTCTACTTTTATGACAACAGCCGGGAAGATGAAGCAGAAGTACAATTGACACCAGGTAATTACACTATCTTTTTCCCTACTGATGCCCATCGCCCATTGATTGCTGTTAATAAGCCTATCCAAATCAAGAAGGCTGTCGTAAAAGTCCATATTTCCCTCTTGAAGTAGGTCTCATAATGGTTAGTAGTAGGAGTGAAGGGAAGATTGGTCCTAAATCTCGGAAGGAAGTCTACCTGGGTATGGGCCTGGCCCTACTAGGGGCCCTCTTATGGGGCCTGTCGGGAACTTGCGTTCAATTTTTAGAGAACCAGCGGCATGTCAACATGGAATGGTTGGTTACAGTCCGCCTCTTTGTTGCGGGCTGTATTAATGTGGCTTGGGTCTTAGCCCGCCACCATCTATCTGATTTGACCAAGATTTTTTTCCAACCTAGGGATTTGGGTAAGTTTATAATCTTTTCCCTCTTAGGTGTGTCCCTCTGTCAGTACACCTACTTTAGGGCTATCGCCGTGGCCGGTGTTGGGTTAGCTACGGTCATCCAGTATACGGCGCCTACTCTCATTATTATTTACCTCTTCCTGCGCTACCGGAAGATACCTAATCAGGCAGAAGTGTTGGCTGTGGTTTTAGCCTTTATAGGGACTCTCTGCATCGTCTTTCAGGGTCAGCCAGACCTAGCTAGCCTTAATGGGCCTGTCCTTTTTTGGGGCTTGATTTCGGCCGCCTCTATAGGGGTTTATACCCTGCAACCAGTAAGCCTCTTGGCAAAGTATGGCACGGGACCTGTTTTGGGGCTGGCCATGGTCCTAGGGGGCTTAGTGGCCAAACTAGTATGGTTTGATGCCCCTTCTAATATGATTTGGGATGCCTGGACCTGGGCAGCCCTCTTTGGCATTGTAGTACTAGGGACAGTGGTATCCTTTAATGCTTTTATGGAGGGGATTCGTCGGGTGGGTCCTGTGCGGGGTGTTATATTATCCTCTTTAGAGCCTATATCAGCAGCTCTATTCGGCTGGGCCCTCCTGGGGAACCAGTTAACTAGCTGGGACTTGGCGGGCTTTGTCCTCATTATCATGACCGTTTTGATACTTGGGCTTGCCAAGCAAAAACAATAAATAATGGCCTTAGACCTATAAAGATAAAGAGGGCCTGGAATACATTTTGCTAGTATTCCAGGCCCTTTTTGTATGGGCTTATAGCTGGGACTATATCTTGTTTGCATCTGCGGTGTCAGGTACCTTGTATTTAATCCATCCTGCCGCTATAAAGAAGAGGGCGGCGGAGATCCAGAAGAGGCTAGTAAAGCCCAAGGTGGCCATAAGGGAGGCACCGCCGAGAGATCCTATGAAATAGCCTAGGAATTGGAAGGATTGGTTGTAGGCAAAGACTTGACCAGTCAGGTTCTTAGGCGTTTTAGAGGATAGGTAGGTATTGAGGGCTGGTAGGAGGCCACCCATGCCTAAGCCTTGCAGGAAGCGGATGAAGCCCAGTGTGTAGACGTCGGATACATAGGCTTGAGGAATGTTGAGGAGACCCACATATAGTAGGGCTATGAGGAGAACCTGACGGGGGCCAACCTTATCTACTAAGCGGCCTAGGTAAGAGGATGACAGAAGTTGGGCGATGCCAGTACAGGAGAAGACCGCCCCTGCTATGAAGGCTAGGTTAGGAGTTCCCGCTGGGAGAATTTCCTTAACGTAGACTGTAATGATAGGTTGCAGCGTTTGCGCACAAATAGCGAAGATAAACATGGCTCCGTAGAGGGCTATAACGGCCTTGAAGTCTGGTATTTGAGCCTTGAGGGCCGATAGGCTTTGCTTGGCTTTAGATGGCTTAGGGACATATTCTTCGTGGACGAAGAAGGTGACGATGACGAAGGCTGTCAACATGAAAGCCCCTACAATGAGGAAGTCATTGTGGATGCCCACTAGGTCAGCTAGGTAGCCACCGATGAGGGGCCCCACTAAGTAGCCCGACATTTGGCCTGTTGTGAGAACGCCTAGGGCCCAGCCGGTGTGTTCTTGTGGGGTTTCTGAGGCCACTAGGGTGACGGAGGCTGAGTAGAAGCCATTAACCAGGCCTTGGATGGCCCGCAGGATGATGATCGTTTCTGGGGTGCTAGCAAAGGCGATAGCTATGTTGCAGAGGGCCATGCCTAGGCTAGACCGGGCCAGGGTGATCTTGCGGCCCTTTCTATCTGCTAGACGCCCCCAGAAAGGGGCCACCAGGCAGACAACTAGGTAGGTTACACCCGTGGCTAGGCCAGACCAAAGGGAGAGGGCTTCTGGTGAGTTGACGCCCATTTGGTGGAAGTAGAGGGGAAGTATTGGGCTCAGTTGACTGATGCCAAAGGACATACAGAAGGTGCAGACTACCAATACGTAGACGCTGCGTTTCCAAAGTTCCATAGGATCTCCTTGTAAAGTACTTTTAGATTCATACAAGAATTAGTGTAACACTAGTTGTAAGCAATATAAAAATTTTCTTAACAGATTGACATTCTGAGTAGACATAGATATACTCAAAACATGAATTGAATAACTCGCCTATAAACCGTAGACGTGGAGATAAGAATAAGAGATGCGCTCACAGAGAGCGGGGGATGCTGAGATTCCCGCAGTAAGCAGCTTATTAAATGGACCACTGAGGGCGTAGGGAACGGACGAGGTTGATGCTGGTGGGGATGACCCTGCTAGAGGACTCTCCTAGTATTCTACGACGCGACACAAGCGTTAACTGTGAGGGGTTTGTTAGAATCCTGCTGAGAGGGGCTTAGGCCCAAACAAGGTGGTACCGCGACATAGAATCATGCAACATGATAAATTATATGCTCGTCCTTGACGTTACATTGTCATGGGCGAGTTTTTTATTGCTTATTTTGGAGGTTATCATGATTAAACCCAGTCTTGATTCTGTGAAAGCCCTAGCAAGCGGGTACGATATTGTGCCTGTTTATATGGAAATTCTATCCGATATACGGACGCCAATTAGCGTTCTCAAAGCTTTGAAACAAGTGTCGAGCCATACCTACCTCTTGGAAAGTGCGGATAATTCGAACCACTGGGGCCGTTATTCCTTCTTGGGCTATGATCCTAAGTTGGAAATCTTTTGCAAGAACCACCAAATGACCATTAAAGAAGGGACCTCACGGACCTTTACCTGCCATGATCCAGCTGCTGAAATCCGGCGTATCCTCCAGCAATATAAAAGCCCTCGTCTAGAGGAACTCCCTAGTTTTACGGGTGGCCTTGTAGGTTACTTCGCCTGTGAATACATCCGTTACATTGAACCTAGTTTAGATTTTACGGTCCCTGATGATGATTCAGCTATGGTCAATGATGTGGACCTTATGCTCTTTGATAAGGTTATCGCCTTCGACCATTATAAAAATAAAATCTTCCTCATTGCCAATATTGGAACCGAAGATTTAGAGCGTAACTACCGTAAGGCTGAAATGGAACTCAAGGCCTTGGCTGACCTGGTAGCTCATGGGGCGGAAGCTGACATTCCCAAGGGCCTTCTCAAGTCTGACTTCAGCTCTGAGTTTTCTAAGGAGGACTTTGAAGAGGTGGTTAGAAAGCTACAAGGGCATATCAAAGAAGGAGATATCTTCCAAGCGGTCGTATCCAATCGGCGGGAGGCGGACTTTGAAGGGTCCCTCCTCAATGCCTACCGGGCCCTTAGGACCATCAACCCATCCCCCTATATGTTCTACCTATCCGGTGGTGACCTCGAGCTCACAGGGGCCTCTCCAGAAACCTTAGTAAAGCTGACTGAGGGCACCCTCTATACCTACCCTATTGCGGGGACCATGAAGCGGGGTAAGAATGAGGCAGAAGACCTTGCTATCGAGGACAAGCTCATCCACGATGAGAAAGAACTAGCGGAGCACAATATGCTGGTAGACTTAGGACGTAATGATTTGGGTAAAATCTCTAATTTTGGCTCTGTTAAAGTAGAAGCCCTCCATATGCTCCAACGCTTCTCTCATGTCATTCACATCACCTCTACCGTATCAGGCCGTATTAAGGATGGCTGCGATGCCCTAGATGCCATTGGGGCGACCCTTCCTGCAGGGACCTTGTCAGGGGCCCCTAAGATTCGGGCCTTGGATATCCTTCATGGCTTGGAAAAGAGCCCGCGGGGTGTTTACGGTGGGGCAGTAGGCTACATCGATTTCGCTGGCAATATGGATGTTTGCATTGGTATTCGCATGGCCATGCACAAGGGAGGCAAGGTCTACGTACGGGCTGGTGCGGGCATCGTGCGAGACTCGGTGCCTGAAAGTGAATACAAAGAAACCCTCATGAAGGGACAATCTATGATTTCCGCTATTACGCAAGGACAGGAGGTAGACTAATGGTACTCCTTATCGATAATTACGATTCCTTTTCCTTTAACCTTTACCAATTGGTGGGGTCTATCGATCCGGACATTAAGGTCATCCGGTCAGATGAACTCACGGTTGACCAAATTCGGGCCCTCAAGCCAGATTATGTCATCTTGTCGCCAGGTCCTGGTCGTCCTGCTGATGCGGGTGTTTATGAGGACCTCCTCCGCCAATGTAAGGGGGAATTCCCCATCCTAGGTGTCTGCTTGGGCCACCAAGCCATCGGGGAGGTTTTTGGGGGCATAGTTTCCTATGCCAAGCAGGTCATGCATGGTAAGCAAAGCTTGGCTAAGAAGGTCCATGATTCCAAAATTCTCGCAGGTTTGCCGGAAGAATTTCCTGTAGCTCGCTATCATTCCTTAGCTATTATTGACGAAAGTATGCCGCAGGATTTAATCGTCACCTCTATAACGGCTGACGGTGAGATTATGAGTGTAGAACACAAGGATTACCCTATTTATGGGGTTCAGTTCCATCCGGAATCCATCATGACGCCGGATGGGGAACAAATGATCCGCAATTTCTTATCTAACTAAACTACGAACGTATCGAGGAGGACTTATGATACAAGATGCTTTATATAGTGTGACCCATGGTCAAGACTTATCCTTTGACTTAGCCAAGGATACGATGGATAAAATTATGTCTGGTCAAGTGGATCAAATTCCTATGGCTGGATTCCTATGCGCCCTAGCTGCCAAGGGGCCTACGGTGGAAGAAATTACCGCTTTTGCACAAGTTATGCGGAATAAGGCGGGCTCTGTTCCCCATGACGGGACAGTCGTAGAAATTGTTGGTACCGGTGGGGATGAAGCTAATACCTTTAATATTTCCTCTACTTCTGGATTTGTCATCTCTGCGGCGGGCATTCCTGTGGCTAAGCATGGTAACCGCAGCGTCTCTTCCAAATGTGGGGCAGCGGACCTCATGGAGGCCCTAGGGGCCAAGTTAGAATTGGATGGGAAGCAAAATCAGGAAGTCCTTGCTAAGGCTAATATGTGCTTTATGTTTGCGCCTGTTTACCACCAAGCTATGAAGTATGCCGGTCCTGTGCGCAAGGCCTTAGGGGTCCGGACCGTCTTTAATATCCTAGGCCCATTGGCTAATCCAGCGGGGGCTACAGTGGAATTGATGGGGGTTTACGACAAGGCTATGGTAGAACCGTTAGCTCGCGTTTTGGCTAATTTAGGGGTAGAGCGGGGGGCTGTAGTTCATGGCTTTGACGGCTTGGATGAAATCACTGCTACCGGTAAAACCTATGTATGTGAAATTGACCATGGTCAATTCAAGTCTTACGAACTAGACCCTAAAGACTATGGCTTTGACTACGCCAAGAAGGAAGAGCTAGAAGGTGGCGATGCCACGGTTAATGCGGCTATTACCCGGTCAATTCTAGGTGGCCAAGCAGGGGGCAAGCGGACTGCCGTCCTCCTCAATGCAGGTATGGCTATTTATTTGGCTAAGGAAGGTTTGACCCTAGCTGAGGGTATCGAGGAGGCTAAGGCTATGGTTGATTCTGGCAAGGCCCTAGCTAAAGTTGACCAATTTGTGAAAGCAACCCAAGAGGTATAGGATGATCTTAGATAAAATCGTAGCCTCCACCCGTCAGCGGGTGGCCAGAGAAAAGGCTGAAATCAGCCTGGAAGAGATTAAGGCGCAAGCCTTGGCCTTGCCAGTCAGCCCAGGTTTTCCCTTTGAAGATGCCCTCCGTCAGCAGGACTTCAATTTTATTTGTGAAGTAAAAAAAGCGTCTCCTTCTAAGGGGATCATAGCGGAAGACTTTCCCTATTTGGCTATAGCTAAGGAATACGAAGAGGCTGGGGCAGCTGCTATTTCCTGCCTCACAGAACCGGAATTCTTCAAGGGAGATAAGAAATACCTCCAAGAAATCGCTCAGACGGTTTCCATTCCTGTCCTCCGTAAGGACTTTATTATCGATGCCTATCAGATTTACCAGGCTAAGGCTTGGGGGGCTTCGGCAGTCCTCTTGATTTGCGCTTGTCTGGATGAAGACAGCTTGACCCGTTTCCGCCTCTTGGCTGAATCCTTGGGCCTATCGGCCTTAGTAGAGGCCCATGATGAAGAAGAGGTCCGCATGGCCGTCCGGTCAGGTGCGCGCATCATAGGGGTCAATAATCGCAATCTTAAGAACTTTACGGTGGATGTGAACAATAGTATCCGCCTTCGTCAATTGGTGGATGACCAGGTGATTTTTGTCTCTGAAAGTGGTCTTACTACCCCCGAGGACATCCAAACCTTACGGGACCATAATATTCGGGTAGCCCTTATGGGGGAAAGCTTCATGCGGGCCGCTAACAAGGTGGAACAGTTAGCCTACCTCTACGGGCCTTTAGGTTACCAACCTAAGGTCAAAATCTGTGGTATCTCCCAAGAGGAGACCCTTCCTGCCCTCCTAGAAGCGAAGCCTGATTATATAGGTCTAGTCTTTGCTCCTAGTAAGCGCCAAGTTAGTCTAGAGAAGGCCAAGTCCCTGGTGACTAAGCTTCGGACTTTGGAAGCGTTTCACCATGGAAGGAGACAAGCTAGCTTACAGGATGAGGCTCTGGACCTTAGTCGGAAAATAGGAGTGGCCGGCGTTTTCGTCAATGAATCGATGGAGACTTTGATAAGGATCGCTAAGGAAGTTCCCTTGGATATCATTCAACTTCATGGGGATGAGGATGAAACTTTTATCCGAGACCTTAAGGAGGCCTTGAGTCAGGCTTGTGAACAAGACTCTACAGGGGCTGCTGTAAGAGGGCCTATAGAGGTGTGGAAGGCGGTGTCCGTACAGGGAGCTGAAGATACTGAGGCCTGGCTCCATTCTGCGGCGGATATGATTCTCTTTGATACCTACCACCAGGGGGAACGAGGAGGGACAGGACAAGTCTTTGATTGGCAGGCCCTAGATGCCTTTGACAGACCTTTCATCTTGGCCGGGGGTCTCAGCCTCAAGAATATAGCCCGTGCTATTCGGACGGTTCGTCCTCATGGGATTGATATATCCTCTGGCTTAGAAACAGAAGGTCATAAAGATAATGACAAGATAGGAGCTTTCAGCCGCTTGCTAAAAGCCATCACTAGATAGGAGACATAGATAGAATGAGTGAAGAAAGACATGGCTATTTTGGTGCTTTTGGGGGCCAATTTATGCCAGAAACATTGATGAATGCAGTCATCGAATTAGAAGAAGCCTACAATAAGTACAAGGATGACCCTGACTTTATCAAGGATGTGGAAGACCTCCACCGGAATTATACTGGCCGCCCATCCCTTCTCTACTATGCTAAGCGCATGACAGAAGACTTGGGTGGTGCTAAGATCTACCTCAAGCGAGAAGACCTCAACCACACAGGGTCTCATAAGCTTAATAATGTAATCGGCCAGATGCTGTTGGCTAAGCGCATGGGCAAGACTCGAGTTATCGCTGAAACCGGGGCTGGCCAACATGGCGTGGCCACCGCTACCATAGCGGCCCTCATGGGGATGGAGTGTGAAGTCTTCATGGGTCAGGAGGATTGCGAACGGCAAGCCCTTAACGTATATCGTATGGAACTCTTGGGGGCCAAGGTTCATCCTGTTACCTCAGGTACGGGGACCTTGAAGGATGCCGTATCCGAGGCTATGCGGGAGTGGACAAACCGCATGGATGATACCCACTATGTATTGGGGTCCGTTATGGGGGCCCATCCATTCCCAACTATCGTACGGGACTTCCAATCCATTATTTCTCGTGAAGCTCGTGAGCAAATCCTTGCTGCGGAAGGCAAGTTGCCAAGTGCTGTTATGGCTTGCGTAGGGGGCGGTTCTAACGCCATCGGCATGTTCTATCACTTTATCCCTGACCAAGGGGTTCGACTCATCGGCTGCGAAGCGGCTGGTCGTGGTGTTGATACAGACCAAAATGCGGCTACTATGGCTAATGGTACGGTGGGTATCTTCCACGGTATGAAGTCCTATTTCTGCCAAGATCAAGATGGGCAGATTGCACCGGTGTATTCCATCTCTGCTGGTTTGGACTATCCTGGCATTGGGCCTGAACACGCCAACTTGAGAGATAGTGGCCGGGCTGAGTACGTACCGGTAACGGACGACGAGGCTGTGGATGCCTTTGAATACTTGTCCCGTCTAGAAGGGATTATTCCTGCTATTGAAAGTGCCCATGCGGTAGCTCATGCCCGCAAGATTGCACCGGCTATGAGTAAGGACGACATCATCATCATTTGTTTATCTGGTCGTGGCGATAAGGACGTAGCGGCTATGGCTAAGTATAGAGGGGTAGAAATCCATGAGTAAGATTCAAGATGCATTTAAGGGGGGGAAGGCTTTTATTCCATTTATCTCTGCCGGTGATCACGGTATCGAGACTACGGAACGTTACATCCGGATTATGGCTAAGGCAGGGGCGGATATGATTGAAATCGGTATTCCTTTCTCCGATCCGACGGCGGAAGGCCCTGTTATTCAAGAAGCTAGCAGCCGGGCCCTTTCTACAGGGGTTAAGATTGACGATATCTTCGCTATGGTGGACCGCTTGCGGACTGGTCAAGATGCCTTGACCCTTCCGCTAGTCTTTATGACCTATCTCAATCCTATCTATGTGTATGGCCGGGAAAAGTTCCTTAGCCGCTGCCAAGAGGTTAATATTTCTGGCCTCATCATTCCGGATATGCCTTTTGAAGAAAAGGGCGAACTCCAAGGTTATGCCAAGGAACACGGAGTGGATATCGTATCACTTATTGCACCAACTTCAGAAAACCGTATCGGCATGATCGCTAAAGAGGCGCAAGGCTTTATTTATTGCGTATCTTCTTTGGGCGTAACAGGTGTGCGCAGTGAAATTAAAACCGATATTAAATCTATTGTAGATACCATCCGCAAATATACGGATATCCCTGTAGCTGTAGGCTTTGGCATCTCCACACCAGACCAGGCAGCAGCTATGGCCAAGGTATCCGATGGGGCTATCGTAGGGTCTGCTATCGTTAAATTGGTAGCCCAGTATGGAGACCAAGCTGACCAAGCCCTCTTCGACTATGTTGAGGCTATGAAAAATGCAGTCATCAAGGCATGATCGTAGGAAGGTTGCATTATGTTTGTTTTTGAACGCTGCTAACCTAGGTCATAGTCTAGCTAGTTGCTTATTAGGCTACTGTTGACAGGGCCCTAAGGACTGTTATAATGGTAGTGTTATAGATAAAAGCGATGATAAAGACGGCAACGTCCAACAAACCTTCAGAGAGCGAGCCGGCTGCTGTGAGGCTCGTAGGTGGGGATGGAGCGGATCACTTTTGAGCTCGGGTAACCGCGGCTAGCCCCGTTATAGGCATAAGAGGCTGAGTCCTTATACGATTACTAGAGGCTCGGTCAGTAGGGTGGTACCACGGACATAACGTTCGTCCCTTCGGGGACGGACGCTTTTTTTATACTTGGCTGCCATTTTGATAAGGTTAGACCCTCTGCAGACCTCTGTGGAGTCCGTCATAGATTTTGAGTGAGGAGACAGATTATGGATTACGGTAAAACATTACACCTGCCAGAAACCGAATTCCCTATGCGGGGCAATTTGCCTAAGCGGGAACCAGAATTTATCAAGTTCTGGGAGGACAATGATATTTATAAGAAACGCTTAGCCTTACGCCAAGGGGGTAAGCAATTTATCTTGCATGATGGCCCTCCTTACGCAAATGGCAACTTGCATATGGGTCATGCCCTTAACAAAACTCTTAAGGACATCATCATGAAGTACAAGACTATGCAAGGCTTCTATACCCGTTACATCCCAGGCTGGGATACCCATGGTCTTCCAATCGAACATGCAGTTATCAAGGAAACAGGTCTCAATCGCCATGAAATGTCTCCTTTAGACCTTCGTAAAAAGTGTCATGATTATGCCCTTCAACAAGTGGACAAGCAAAAGAAAGACTTTATCCGCTTTGGTGTTTTGGGTGAATGGGATCGCCCTTACTTGACTTTGCGTCCTGAATTCGAAGTTAAGCAAATTGGTATTTTTGGAGAAATGGCTAAGCGAGGCCACATCTATAAGGGCCTTAAAACCGTTTACTGGTGTACTCATTGTGAAACAGCCTTGGCTGAAGCAGAGATTGAATATGCTGATAAAAAATCTTTCTCCATTTATGTTAAATTCCCTTATGTAGCGGAAAAGAAGGTCACCCTACCAGCCGGTGTAGATCCTAAGAAGGCCTATGCCGTTATTTGGACAACCACCCCTTGGACCATGCCAGCTAACGTGGCTATTTCCGTCAATCCTGCATTGGAATACTCTTGGGTACAAGTGGGGGAAGAATACTACCTCATGGCTACTGAACTAGTGGACTCCGCCTTGAAGGATGCCAAGGTAGAAGATTATAAGATCCTCAACACCTTCCCTGGGACTGATTTAGAATTGGCTGAATTCAAACATCCATTTATCGAACGATCCTCCTTCATCCTTTTGGGCGACCACGTAACCTTGGATGCTGGTACTGGCTGTGTACACACAGCTCCTGCCCACGGCGTAGAAGACTTTGATGTGGTGGCTAAATACAAGAACGAAGGCAAGATTAATTTGCCAATCGTATCCTTGGTAGACCCACAAGGTAAGTACACATCGGAAGTGGATCAAGGTCGCTATGGGGATACAGAAGTTCCATTGGCGGGCGTAGAAATCCATGATGCAGAAGTACCTGTAATTAAAATCTTGGCCCATAACAATAACCTCTTGGCTAAGGGCTCTTTACACCACCAATACGCTCACTGCTGGCGCTGTAAAAATCCTATTATTAACCGAGCTACAGAACAATGGTTTGCCTCTGTTGATGGCTTCCGCCAAGAAGCCTTGGAGGCTATTGATAAGCAAGTTCAATGGATTCCAGCTTGGGGCCATGACCGAATCTACAACATGGTACGGGACCGCGGTGACTGGTGTATTTCTCGGCAACGGGCTTGGGGTGTGCCAATCCCTGTTTACTACTGCGAAAAATGCGGTCACTACGAAATCAATGATGATACAATTCAAGCCCTTCAAGCTTGGGTGGCTAAGGAGGGATCTAATGCGTGGTGGGCTCACTCGGCAGAAGAACTTCTTCCAGCCGGGTATAAGTGCTCTCAATGTGGGCATGACCACTTCCGTAAGGAAACGGATATCATGGATGTATGGTTTGATTCTGGTTCTTCTTGGGCTGGCGTTTTGGAAGTCAACGATCTTCCTGTACCAACGGCTATGTACTTGGAAGGGTCTGACCAACATCGTGGTTGGTTCAACTCCTCCCTACTCACTTGCGTGGCAACCACTGGTAAGGCACCATACAATTCTGTCTTGACCCATGGCTTCGTAGTGGATGGGGAAGGCCGTAAAATGTCTAAGTCCGTTGGTAATACGGTGGCTCCATCTGATATCATCGATGTTTATGGTGCCGATGTTATGCGGCTCTGGGTGTCCTCGGCTGACTATCAAGGTGACGTACGTCTCTCCAAGGACATCATCAAACAATTGTCCGATGTATACCGTAAGATTCGTAATACCTTCCGCTTCCTCTTGGGTAACTTGGATGACTTCAATCCAAATACTGATAAGGTGGCTTATAAGGACCTAGAAGAAATTGATAAGTGGGCCCTCCTCCGTCTGGAAGAAGTGCGGACTAAGGTTACAGAAGCTTACGAAAACTATGAATTCCATGTACTCTACCATGCTATTCACAATTTCTGCACCGTAGATTTATCCTCCATCTACTTGGATATCTTGAAGGATACTATGTATGCAGAAACTGCTACAGCACCTGCTCGCCGATCTGCCCAAACCGCTATCTATGAAATCGTTAAGACCCTTATGGCTATGGTGACACCGGTTCTCTCCTTTACAGCAGAAGAAGTCTACCAATTCTTGCCAAAAGAAGAAGGAATGCCTGAATCTGTAATGCTTCTGGATTGGCCACAAGCTAAACCAGAATATGTGGATAAAGACCTTAAGGATAAGTGGGATGCCCTCTTAGTCCTTCGTAGCGAATTGACTAAGGCTCTTGAATTGGCTCGTCAAAACAAGGTAATCGGCCATCCTTTGGATGCAGCTGTCACCGTATATGCTAATGGCGAGGCTTACAAGACCTTATCTGCTTTGGGGCAAGACGGCTTGGCTAAACTCCTCATTGTATCGGAAGCGGCTGTAGTAGAAGGTAAGGACAAGGCTCCTGCTGATGCCTCCTTCTCTGAAGAAGTGGACATCGCTACCCATGTTGTGGCATCTCCATTGGAAAAATGTGAACGCTGCTGGATCCACAAGGCTGATGTAGGGGTTGATGCGGATCATCCAACACTCTGCGGACGTTGCGCGACTGTTGTAAAAGCAAGTTGCTAATGTGCCTCTTGCGGATTTTTCTGAAAGGCGTATAGTGGAAGTATACTATTTTGAAAGAGGCTATCTTAGATGGCCTCTTTCATCTATAGAGGAGGTTCTCTTATGAAATCAATGAGCATGGCTAACTACTCCTATGGGGAGGATTGTTTTAAGGATATACCACGGGTCATGAAGACCTATTCCGTATCGTCCGCTGTTTTGTTGGGCGGGGAACGAGCCCTAGGGTCCTGTGCTGGTGAGTTGACACAGGCTCTAGAAGAGGCTGGCGTCAAGGTGACAGGTCGCTTTGTATATGGTAAGAATTCTACCCAAAGTAATATCGACAAGTGGGCGGCCCATCCTGATGTACAGGCTGCGGATGTCATCTTTGGTATCGATGGTGGCCGAGCCTTGGATACGGCTAAAATGGTATCTTTGGCCTTGGGTAAACCTTGCTTTACGGTGCCTACCATCTGCTCTAACTGTTCCTCTGGTACGGCCATCACTGTAGTTTATAATGATGACGGATCCTTACTTCGCTATGGCTACCCGGAAGCACCTCTTCATATCTTTATCAACACCAAGGTTATTGCTAATGCACCGGTTGAGTACTTTTGGGCAGGCATCGGTGATGGTATCTCCAAAGCTCCTGAAGTAGACCATGCCAAGGATGCCTACTTGGCGGCAGGCCATAGTTTGTCCCATACGGCTGCCTTGGGGATAGCTATTTCGGAATCCTCTAAGGATGCCTTCTATACTTATGGTAAGCAAGGTTTGGAAGATGTGAGAAACCACATTCCATCCAAGGCGGTAGAGGAAATTGCTCTAGATATTGTGGTCACTACTGGTTATGCTTCTAATTTGACTAACCAAAAGGACTTTTACTTTAATTCCTGCCATGCCCATGCCTTCTACAATGCTACCACCCGTTTGCCAAGGGAGGGGGTCTTCCTCCACGGTCAAGTGGTCTCCTTCGGTGTCTTGGTCCTCCATGCCTACTTTGAAGAGATGGATGAATTGAAACGGGTTATGGAATTTAACCATTCTATAGGCCTTCCTGTGACGCTTGCTGAGATGAATTTGAAAGCTGATCAAGTGCCGCAATTGGTAAAATGCGCTATGGATACTAATGAGTACCGTACGACCCCATTTGATCCAGACAAGTATGCGGCAGCTATATTGACCGTTGATCGGTTAGGTCAGGCCTTATAAGAAACTATATAAGAAACTATATAAGAAACTATATAAGAAGTTATAAGCAAGGACGCCCCTGATATTCAAGGGGCGTCCTTGTGGTATAATGGGCAGGAGTATGAATCGTGAAAAGGGCTTGTAAGATTTATATCAAGGGAGGATAAACCATGAAAGCAATGTACAAAATTACATCCTTAGCTGTGGCGGCTCTTATCGCTGTAGGCATTGGCTCCGAGGCCGTACAAGCAGCGGGGGGCAAGCACATGGTCATGCAGGTAAGTCAAGTCAATGTAGATCCAACTAAGGAAGCGGTATACAACTATTACGGCCAAAAGGTTGCTAAGAAGTCCGTTAAAAACCTAGACGGCACATTGGCCGTCTATAAGTCTGTTAATGAAATGGCTCCTACTGAGAACACGACTGTGGAAATCTTTCAAGATCCAGGGGCTATCAAGGCCTACAATAAGTCCAAGGACATGCGCGATTTCCAAAAGGCTATGACCATTGGTGTTACCACTGAGTCCACCCAAGGAGGGACGCCTTTCTATGCTAAGGAAATTCAGGTACCTCTCTATACCATGGGGATTGCTGATACTAAAATCCTATCCTTGGAAACTTATGTAGTAGGACAAGAACAAGTGGCTAAGGTTAAGGAAAGCCTCTTGCAGGCAGAATCTAAGGGGCTGTCTATTAATGGGCAAGCTACACAGGCTATTGCTAGCCAAGCTGGTCTTTACGCTACCTATATGGCCACTATGAATGAAAGCCCTAACACCATTACAGTGGCCCGGGTCTTCGTCAATCAATCCGCCTATAATGCCTATGTCAATAGCCCTGCACGAGCTGCTTTACAGGAGCTTATTAAGCCTCTAATCGTCAGTCAAAGGGGTCAGGCTAGTCGTTTGCGAGTGTCCTATGATAAGGGTGGCTTGGACTACCAAGAGTCACTTAAGAAATAGGGATATATCCTCTGGAGCTTTATGAAACTATCTATAAGAAGACCAATACAGTTTGTAGCTACTGATGTGGATGGTACCTTAGTGGGGCCTGATAAAACTGTCAGTCCCGCTGCTAAAGAAGCTATTAATAGAGCCGTCGATAGGGGGATTAAGGTAGCTATTGCTTCTGGCCGGGCCTATGATGAGATGTTTGAAATCTTTGAGAAACTCCCTCGGGTTCGATATTTTATCTGTACCAATGGGGCGGTAGTGATGGACCGGAAAACTGGGGACTGCCTCTATCATGAGTGCTTTGATAAGGGTTTGGCATTAGAAATTCTCACCCGCCTTATGGCCTATGATGTGTATGTAGAGGCCTATATGGGCCACCAAGTCTTTGGCCAAAGGCAGCCAGAAGACCGTCTACCTTACTTCTTTAACAATCAGGTAAGAGGCCTTATTTTGGCCTCTCGGACTATGATCGGGGACCTTTATTCCCATGTGAAAGCCGCCCCTCAAGGGCCGGAAAAAATTCAGATTTTCTATGGAGACTCAGCCATGGAGGCTCGGATTTTGGCTGATTTTAAAGACCATCCGGGATTTGATGTCCTCCAGTCCAGTGAGGGAAACTTGGAGTTCGTCATGTTGCAAAATACCAAGGGAAGTGCCGTTAAAGCCCTGGCCGATCGCTGGGGACTTTCACCAGATCAGGTTATGACCATAGGTGATAGCCATAACGATATGTCCATGCTATCCTATGCAGGTGTTTCTGTTGCTATGGGCAATGCAGACCAGGTCGTTAAAGATCTAGCTAAGTACCAAACTGATAGCAATGAAGAAGATGGATTTGCCAGGGCCTTAGAGGCCGTACTTGCGGCTAATGAACGATGTTAATCATGAAGGGGTCCTGTTTTGACCGATGGAATAGTATGCTATAATAAATAGTAAACTCTCTAGAGTAATCCTAAGAACCTATATTCCGATTCTGTGGAGGATATGCGCGAATGGAAGCAAAAGAACTCGTTATCGTCGTCGACTTTGGTGGCCAATATAACCAATTGATCGCCCGTCGCGTCCGCGAAAACCATGTATACTGCGAAGTATACCCTTACAACAAAGCCCTTGAGAAAATCAAAGAATTAAAGCCACAAGGGATTATTTTCACAGGCGGTCCAAACTCCGTATATGAAGAAGGGGCACCAACTATCGATAAGGAAATTTTCGAATTGGGTATCCCTATCTTGGGCATGTGCTACGGCATGCAATTCATGGCCCAATCTTTGGGTGGTCAAGTTAAGTCTGCTGACCAACGGGAGTTCGGTAAAACACCTATGGTTACCGACACCACATCCCCTCTCTACAAGGGCCTTAATAAGGAAGAAATCGTGTGGATGTCCCACGTGGACTATGTAGCGGACGCCCCACAAGGCTTTAAGGTTGTCGCGCATACTGATAATTGCCCAATTGCATCCATGCAAAATGAAGAGAAGAAACTGTATGCAATGCAATTCCACGCAGAAGTATTGCACACAGAACATGGCAAGGAAATGCTTCACAACTTCTTGTACGAAGTGTGTGGCTTCACTGGTACTTGGACCATGGCCAACTACGCTAAGACAGCTATTCAAGAAATTCGCGATACCGTAGGGGACGGCAAGGTCCTCTTGGCCTTGTCAGGCGGCGTTGACTCTTCCGTAGCGGCAGCCTTGATTTCCAAGGCTATTGGTTCTCAATTGACTTGTATTTTCGTCGATCATGGCCTCATGCGTAAAAATGAAGGTGACGAAGTAGAAGCGGCCTTCAAGGATTCCGGCATGCACTTTATCCGCGTGGATGCAGAAGAACGCTTCCTCACTAAATTAGCTGGTTTGGAAGAACCAGAAGCTAAACGTAAAACCATCGGTGAAGAATTTATTCGCGTTTTCGAAGATGAAGGTCGTAAGATTGGGTCCGTTGACTTCTTGGCACAAGGGACCATCTACCCTGATGTTATCGAATCGGGTGCAGGTGATGCGGCAGTTATTAAGTCCCACCACAACGTAGGTGGCTTGCCTGCAGTAGTTGATTTTAAGGGCCTTATCGAACCACTTCGCAACCTCTTCAAGGATGAAGTTCGTGAATTAGGGGCAGAGCTCGGCTTGGCAGACTACCTTGTATGGCGTCAACCATTCCCAGGTCCAGGTCTAGCCATTCGCGTAATGGGTGATTTGACCAAAGAAAAATTGGACATCTTACGTGACGCTGACTGGATTTTCCGGGAAGAAATTGCCAAGGCTGGCCTTGACCGGTCTATCAACCAATACTTTGCGGTTCTCACCAATACCCGTACAGTGGGTGTAATGGGCGACTTCCGCACCTATGATTACACCTTGGCTCTCCGCGGTGTAACGACTACAGATTTCATGACTGCTGATTGGGCTCGCATCCCTTACGAGGTTTTGGATACAATTTCCAGCCGTATCGTAAATGAAGTAAATCATATTAACCGTATCGTTTATGATATTACATCTAAGCCACCAGCAACCATTGAATGGGAATAAGCCTAGGCTTCTTTCCTCCACTTATATAGAGCAGCCTCTGCTTGCCGCCTATCGGCCAGGGGCTGCTCTTTTTGGTAGGTTAGGTCGCGATTATTTCTATTTGTTTCTGTCAGCCTTTGTAGTAAAATAATTGTGAAAGTTCTATTAAGATATATGAGATCAGGTTTTATCCTTTGTAGGGCCCGATTAGCTTATATATCATAAAGGAGTAAGACTATGAAAAAATCCATTATTGCTTGCTTGGCGGTAGCTACATGCAGCTTGGGATTGGGTGCACAAGCACCAGCCTTGGCTGCTGATTATGGGCGCATTACCGTGGAGGGTCATGCGGAGACTACCTATGTAGCCAATCAATCCATGGTAGTTGCCACAGTAGAAACCAAGGGGACTAGTATACAAGCCGCTAAGGCTAGTAATGACAGCCAATTTATGGCCTTTCGTCAGTCCTTAAGAGACCTGGCTATTCCTGATAAGGACCTTCGCACTAGCGATTACCAAAGCTATGATGAAGACTATTATCCAACTAAGGATAGCGATGTGAAGGCAACCCGCTATGTAGTGTCTAACACCCTCAAGGTGACCCTCAATGATACCAGTAAGATAGCCGCTGTTTTGGATGCTGCTGCTAAAGCTGGTATTACGGATGTGCGCTTGACCAAGATGGACCTCAACCCAGCAGATAAGGAAGCACAGAAGAATGACCTCATGGTCAAGGCGGCCAAGGATGCTCGTAAAAAAGCGGATGCCTTAGCGGCAGCTTTGGGGACCCACGTCGTAGGCGTAGCGTCCTTAGATGTGGATGGTGATGGCTATCGACCTTATTATGGGGCCCGTCTCATGATGGCTAAGGAAGCTAACAGTGTAGCACCTGTTATTGAAAACGGTGAAGATACGGCGACTATGAATGTGAGTGTCGTCTTCAAGGTTAAGTAGGCTTTCAATCGTAGTTAGCTGGGACCTTTTAGGGAGGCCTTTCGTTAGACTCTTAGGGTGATACCTATCTGTTCACCTATGATTTATTAAATGTAAGGAGATCCTATGTTATTTGTAGAATATCCTAAGTGTACGACCTGTAAGAAGGCCAAGAAATTCCTTGACGATCACGGCATTTCCTATACGGATCGAGATATTAAGAGTGAAAACCCCGCAGCGGAGGAAATTGCAGCTTGGTACCCTCAATCGGGTAAGAAGCTAGACCGCTTCTTTAACACCTCAGGCTTGGTGTACCGTAATAATAATTATAAGGACCTATTGCCAACCTTGTCCGATGATGAGAAATTAGCCCTTTTGGCAACGGATGGCATGTTGGTAAAGCGGCCTATCCTGGTGACCGATTCAGTGGTTCTGGTAGGCTTTAAAGAGGATGAGTGGAGGGTGGCTTTAGGCTTGTAAGGCTAAGGCCAGAGGCCACTGCTAAGGGTGGCTGTGGTATAATAAATGAGCTTGGGAGCATTGTGATGAAAGAAGTACTAGGGCAGTCGTCCCCTTTAGGGGATAAAGACCAGCTACAATTGGATAAGCACTTGAGTTTTCCCCTCTATGTGACAGCCAAGCGCATGATTGCTGCCTATCGACCCTTCTTAGACAAGCTGGACTTAACCTATACCCAGTACTTGGTCATGACGGTCCTGTGGGACCACCCAGAGGGATTGTCGGTTAGCCAATTGGGCCAGCTCTTACACCTGGACTCAGGTACCTTAACACCCCTCTTAAAGAAACTGGAGTACAAGTACTTCATCGAGAGGGAAAAAGACTATTTGGATGAACGCTTGGTTTTGATTCATCCCACTGAAGAAGGCTGGGCCATCAAGGAAAAGGCTACTGCTGCGCCGGCGGCCATCCTAGCTGGGATTGAGTCCTTTTCTCCCCAGGAACAGGCGGACCTTAAACGCCTGCTCCATAAGTTACATACGTGTTTAGAAATATTCGATAAGAAATAATAAGATCCATTGGAGATCTCTAGGAGGATGTATGAAAAAGTTTGTCTTGGCACTCGCTATTGCTAGCATGATGTCCCTTCCTGTGGTAGGTGCTACCAACTATTGGAATGGAGACGCTAATTATCCTGAAATCACTAATACAGAAGCTTATCTACCACATAATGCAGGACAAAGCTACTACTTTGACCAAGGATCCCTCTTTAAGGGAATTGACAGCAGCCGCAACTTTGTCTTTGGCTTGAATGTAGTAACTATGTACAACAACCAATACGGTAGCCCTAGCCTCTATAAATACGTTGTCATTCCAGGGATGAATATCGTATGCCGTTATGATGCTGCTGACAAGCCTCATCAAATCGATGCGTCTAGTCCAGAATGGCCTATTTTCTTGCAAGCATGGAAATTGGCTTACGGTGTAGACTTCCATTAATATATACCCACTTATATGATACCTAGGGAGGATAGCTATGAAGAAAACTGAGTTTGCCGCAGCCTATCGGGATAAGATGTTCCCGGACTTCGTTTCTCCGTCTTCCCGCAAGGACCCAGAGTTAGATGATATTTTCGTTAACTTTGCCTTTGATGAGGTCATTCGAGAAGAGGGTAAGAACATTTCTGCTCATGACCGACTCTTAGCTATTTTAGCTTCCTTGGTAGGGGCTAAGGGCTTGGAGGAATTTGAACTCCTTCTGCCAGGAGCCCTCAACATAGGTATCGAGCCTCATGAAATCAGAGAGCTAGTTTACCAGGCTGTCCCTTACGTGGGCATCGGTGTTGTACGGGGTTACTTGCGGGTTATGAACCGGGCCTTTGATATTAAAGGGATCCGCCTCATTGATGATAGGATGGGAACGGTGACCACAGATAATCGGTTAGAAAAAGGTCGGGAGGTTCAAGTAGCTATCTTTGGCCCTCAGATGGAGGACTTTTACAAGTCTGGCCCTGAGGAAACCCGCCATATTCGGCGGTGGTTGGCTTCTAATTGTTTTGGGGACTACTATACCCGTAAGGGCCTTAGTCTACGCAATCGGGAGCTGATCACCTTCTGTTTCCTCATGGGACTTGGTTGGGCTAGTAGGCAGTTAGTAGCCCACGTGAAGGGCAATCTACATATGGGCATGGATAAGACCTATCTCATTAGCGTGGTCACTCAGTGCCTGCCTTATATCGGCTATCCTCGAGCCCTGCAGGCTTTGGATGCCATTGATATAGGGGTGAAAGAATTTGAAGGGGGAGCTGAGTAGGAGATTGTGATGGGTTATATTCAAGAACAAAGGGACATGGGGGTTCGCATTTACGGATTGAAATCCTGGCGGGAGAAGCGGAGGATTTTCCTCTTCCTCATGCGGTCCTTGAAGAATAAGAAACAAGTGGATGGATTCCACCATTTTTTTGCTAATTACAAGCCTCTTCCACACTTTTTGGATATCCATTATGCCTTAGAGGAGGATATCAATAGAGTTTTCTTCTATAAGGGGTCGACCGCGGCTGAACGTCTCGAGAAAATTGAAAACCACTTCAATGCTTTGCCTGAGTATTTCAATAGAGAGACTCTAGAATCCATGTATATGCATGAAGATCAAGATCATGGGGCCTTGATTTGGAAGAACGAAGATCTTGCTATGGAAGCTAAGCTCCTTTTTATCTCTGGTCAACGGAAAGAAGGCCTCTTAACCCTTCTGCTAACCATTGATGGAGAAGGCCTCTATCACATTAATTTCCGCTTCGATAAGGACCCTAGTAGTGGGCAAATCTATGTGGTCTTGGGGACTATTCAAGGGTATCAAGGAGGCCTGGATAAGGCTAAAAAAGCCACTAAGAAGATGTATGGTTACCGGCCTAAGAACTTTATCTGCTATCTCCTTCGCCTCTTGCTACAAAACTGGGGTATTGGTAGATTGGATGCCATTTCTGATGAAGGCTTTTATACCAATAATCACGCCATTCGATTTAACCGGTCGAAACAGGTTCAATTTGACCCTTTCTGGGTTGAATTGGGAGGGAGGGAGCAAGCGGATAAGCGCTTTTTCTCCTTACCTATAGAGGAAGAACGGAAGCCGATTGAAGCGGTGAAGAGTCAAAAGCGGAGCCAATACCGTAATCGTTATGCTATGATGGACCAAGTCGCTGAGGAAGTAGCGACTCGTTTGGCTCCTATGAAGGCCTAGCTGTAGATAGGTAGTTTGGGGCCAGCCTATAAGCTAATAGATTGCTATATGGATAAGGAAAGCCCTAGGGGCTTTCCTTATTTTATTAGTCCATAGCTTGTCTTGTATGAGGGCCTATAGTATAATTAAATCGCTAGCCTAGTATTGGATTAAGGCAGTTCCTTGGGCCCGTGCAATGGGAGCCTGTGAACCGTGTCAGGACCGAGAGGTAGCAGCACTAAGCGGTAACTTTCATGTGCCATGGGGAACCCGGGGGGCTGTCTTAATCGAGTGCTAGGTGCAAAAGCAGCGGGGGCTGCTTTTTTTTATAGGTAAATTTCTTGGAAGGGAGGGCTGATTATGGCCTATTTAGCCTTATACCGCAAATATAGACCTAAAGTTTTTGCCGATGTGGTGGGGCAAAAGCAGGTATCAGAAACCCTGGTGAGGGCTATTGAGAGCGATAAGGTCGCTCATGCCTATCTCTTCGGTGGCCCTCGAGGGACGGGTAAGACCTCCATGGCCAAGATTTTTGCCCGGTCTATCAACTGCGCGGAGGGGCCGACGGCGACCCCTTGTGGACAGTGTACGGCCTGTAAGCAGATCCTTGCTGGTCAGTCTATGGATGTTTTGGAAATCGATGCGGCTTCTAATCGGGGGATTGATGAGATTCGTGCCCTTCGGGAAAATGTAAAATTCATGCCTGTAGAGGGGCGGAAGAAGATTTTCATCATCGATGAAGCCCACATGTTGACCACTGAAGCTTGGAATGCCCTACTCAAGACCATTGAGGAGCCGCCAGCCCATATCATGTTTATATTTGCTACTACAGAGGCAGAAAAGCTACCTGTTACGATTCTATCTCGTTGCCAACGCTATACATTTCGTCGAATTACGGCCGATGATATTGTGGGACGCCTCCAATATGTAGCGAGTCAAGAGGGATTTGAGTTGGATCCTAAGGCTGCTCGTCTTATCGCCATTCACGCAGATGGTGGGATGCGTGATGCCCTGTCTATCTTGGACCAGTGTGCAGGTATGGCCGGAGGCCTTATTGATACGGAGCTTGTAGAAAACCTTATAGGCTTAGTCTCCAAGGAATGGGTCATGGATCTCTTAGATCGCATTCATAAGGGAGATGGAGCTGGCATTTTAAGTGCTATTTCTCAAGCTTTGGTAGAAGGTCGTGACCCCCTTCAAATTCTAGATGCCCTCATACGACATGTTAGAGCCCTCCTCATCGGCAAGGTAGCCCCTGAAGAAGAGGAATTGGCTCTCTATGATACGGTTAAGGAGGCTTTCTTAGCTCAAAGTCAGGCCTTTTCCGTGGCGGATATTAACCGCTATGTTCATCAATTCCAAAGCATCCAAGGGGATGCTAAGGGGGTAGATAACCCTCGGACCATTGTGGAGATGGGCCTCTTAGTTATGTGTGCAGAAAGCGGATCTGTTGGACGTGATTTGGAAAGCCGTATAGCTAGCTTGGAGGCTCGTGAGAGCCGTCAAGAGGAGGCTATCTTGAACCGCCTGACCAAGTTGGAGGCTGGCGGAGCTGGGGAATCAGCAAGGCCTAGTTTGGCTCCTTCTTATGGAGACCAGACCTCCTATCCTATGCCGGATGAAGAGTTTCCTGAGCCCTCTATGCCAGAGCCTAGTCAGCAGGAGGAAAGAGGTTCTAGCCCACTGAGTCAGAGCCCACTTCCTAAGGTTAGCCCCCTCCCCAAGGTCAAGCCTCTTCCTAAGCCAGGCGCTAGTCAAGGGTCCTCTCCTCAAAGCCCACCACCTATACCAGCTGGCGCTCCTGTGACAATTGGTCAGGGCATTGTAGATGCTGCCCAATACAGGACTATTCAGGGGAATGTGATAAACTATTTAAAGAGTCACCAGCGATCCCTCTTGGCGACGGTCCTCAACCAATCCCAACTTATCTATGTGGACGCTTCTAAGGTGGTCTTTGTGGTTAAGTCTGCCCTCAATTACAGCATGCTAACCAATGCGGCTCACGCCAAGGATATTGGAGAGGCTTGTTATGCCTTTTTAGGTCACGCAGTAGCGGTTGAAGCGGTCAAGGCTAACTCTCCGCAAGCCGCTGAATACAAGGCAGCGGTCCAGAAGGGGGCCGTGCCTAGTCAGGAAGCTTCAGGGAATGCCATCAAGGCGGATCCTGAAGGCCAGGAGACCATTGGGTATAAATGGGATCCAGCTAACATGAGTCCCCAAGAGGCAGGTAATCCTATGATTAAAGAAACCCTGTCCAAACTTTCAGAAGAGTATGATATTTATGTTGACGATAAATAAGGAGAAACAATATGTTCGGTAAAATGGGTCAAATGCAAGGCATGATGAAGAAAGTTCAAAAGATGCAAGCAGACATGAAAAAGATGCAAGAAGAGTTGAAAACACGGACTGTAGAAGCTTCTGTGGGCGGCGGTGCCGTAACAGTTGTCATGAATGGTGAAAAGATCATCGAATCCATCAAAATTAACCCTTCTGCTGTAGATCCTGAAGAAGTGGATATGTTGGAAGATTTGGTAAAGGCTGCTGTTAACGAAGCAGGCGCTAAGGTAGATGACCTTCTCTCCCAAGAAATGGGCAAGGTAACTGGTGGTCTCAACTTGCCAACAGGTTTATTCTAAGATGTCTGCCAATGCTTTAGAACGACTGGTTGAACAACTACGGCGCCTACCGGGTATCGGGTCCAAGTCGGCTCGCCGGCTGGCCTATCACCTGGTGGAAATGGACCAAGAAGACGTAGATCAACTGGTCAATACTATCGTAGAAGCTAAGGGAGCTACCCACCATTGTTCCATTTGCTTTAATCTATCTAGCCAAGACCCTTGCGAATTTTGTTCTAATCCCCAACGGGATCAAACAACCATTATGGTGGTGGAATCCTCGCGGGATGTCATGGCCATTGAGCGGTCTGGTGACTATAGGGGTCTGTATCACGTTCTAGAAGGGGCTCTTTCCCCTATGGAAGGGATTGGGGTAGAAGATATTCGTATCAAGGAATTGGTAACTCGCTTGCATAACGGAGTGGTACAAGAGGTCATTTTGGCTACGGATCCAGATGTGGAAGGAGAGGCAACAGCCCTTTATATTTCTCGTCTCTTACAAGGATCTGGGATCAAGGTAACTCGCATTGCTCGAGGTGTACCTGTCGGTGGTGATATTGAATACGCCGATGAATTAACTCTTGGCGGTGCTGTTAATAACCGGCAAGAGATGAAAGGTTAGTATGGAACAAGTAGTCTCTCAAATCATGGCCCATCCAGTAGCATCTGTGGCTATTACTGTGGTAGCTATTGTCATTGCTTTTAAGATGGCCTTTTATACCATAAAAAGAGTAGTTATTAATGTCCTTATGGGGGCGGCTATTTACTTAGCAGCCACACAGGTACTCCATGTCCAACTGGATCCTAGCCTTTGGGTATGGGGGCTAACCATTCTCTTTGGCCCTATTCCTATGGCCATCCTGGCAGGTTGGCATATTTTCTAATGAAAGCTGGAGGCGATACTATGGCACTCAATGCTCAACAAGAATTGGTGGTTCATGAATTGGACCGCAATCTTCTCTTAGTCGCTTCTGCAGGAACTGGAAAAACGAATACGCTGGCCTATCGGGTGGCCCATATTCTGGAGACAGAAATGGCTCGCGCGGACCAAATTCTCTGCATGACCTTTACCAATAAGGCTTGTCGCGAGATGAAGGACCGTATCCTATCCTTGGTAGGTCAGGCCGCAAAAGCTGTGGAGGTTTCAACCTTCCACAGCTTTTGTTTTAAGGTTCTTACAGAAGAGGCTAAACGTAACGAGGAATTATATACAGACCTGACCATCTTCGATGAAGAAGATTGCCAAGAGCTTTTTTTGTCCTACAAGCCGGCCTCTATTAAGGCGGTTCCCTTTGGTAATCTCTTAGGGGCCATCAAGGAAGGCCGGTCACTATACGGTTTCTATACGGAGGATCCTCGAGCTGACTATGAAAAGACCATCCAAGTTATGGACCAAGATCCTAAGGGGCCTTTAAAAGCTTACTTCACGGGTTTCGACGGTCAACTATACTTGGGGGACTACCAAGACTTCTTAGCCCATGGGGCTGATTGGTTGGCCGCGTATGATCAATCCTTGCGGAATGTGCACGGTCTGGATTTTATGGACCTCATCACAGGTGTTCATCGCCTCTTCCAAGATCCGGCTGTTCGCCAGCGTTGGCGAGACCGCTATCGCTATATAGCTGTAGATGAAATGCAAGATACGGGTACCTTGGAATATAGGGTTATGAAGGCTCTCTGGGAGGGGAATCGGGTTCTCCTCTGTGGTGACTACTTCCAAACCATCTACGAGTGGCGAGGGTCGGATCCTTTTCATATCTTAGAGGATTATGTGGTGCACTTTGACCCCGTTAAGGTAACCTTTTATGATAACTACCGGGCCAATAAGACGCTCTTCTTAGCAGCTTTTAAGACCCTGGAAGCCATGTTCCCACAAGAGGTGGCTACTATTTATGACAAGATGCCACAATCAGCCTCCCCACAAGGAGGCAAGCCAATCTTAGTAGAGGCCTGCCGTAACGAATATGAAGAGGCTAAGTTTATTTACGACGCCATCCGGGCTCTTCCACGGGAGGATACCATAGGGGTTTTGGTGCGGGATAATAAAAAGGCGATTCGTCTATCTAACCTCTTTGAACGCTTTAATAGGGATTACCCCGAGGCGGATCAACGGCCCTTTATGATTATCGATGAGTTCAAGTTCTACCGGCGCCAGGAAATCAAGGATGTCATGGCCTACTTCAAGCTCATCATGAATCCCAATGACGCTGTATCAGCCCGTCGGATTATTAAGCGATATGTGGCGGGAATTGGTCAGGCCCGTCTCAAGGAACTGGAATCTCCAAGGGTCCGTCAGGCAGGCTTAAAGTTGACGGACTTTATGGATTTAGCCATCTTTGAAGGGGAGCCTTATGCAGGCCTCTTGCAGGGCTTAGAGGACCATACCGTGGTCGTCTATGACGTAGAGTCCACTGGAACTGATACGACCTCTGATAATATCATCCAAATCGCTGCTATACGCATCGACCAGGAGGGCAAGATTCTAGAGTCTTTTGAACGCTTTATTAAGCCCGCTAAATCCGTCGGGCAGTCCGCTGAAGTCCATGGCTTTACCGATGAATTTTTAGCAGAAAATGGGGAAGACCCAGCTAAGGTTCTCCAAGACTTTAAGAATTTTTCCAAGGGGGCTGTCATCGTAGGTCATAATGTTAACTACGATGTATCCATCTTTACATCGGAACTTCACCGGCATGGGCTAGGGAAACCAGAGTTCAAGGCCATTTACGATACCTTGGACATATTCCGCCGTTTCTATCCTAACCTGCCTAACCACAAATTAGGATTCTTGTCTGATTACTTCCCAATTGAGCACAAGCCAAGTCATAATGCTATGGATGATATTCTGGCTACAGCCCTTCTCCTCGTGTATGCGGTTGAGCATAATATTCGTCCTACGGAGGATATTCGCATGGCCCTTATCAATTCCTATAAGGGTGCTTTCGCAGGGCTGGCCTCTCAAATGACGACCCTCCGGCGCAAGGCTCAGGTTGAAAAACCGTCAGATCTCTTGGCTTATATCATGAAGGATATGGGTATTTTAGCTTATTACCAAGAACGGCATGAAGGACCACGGGTCGAGCGTATCCGTGACCTCTACCGAATTTTGGTAGACCTAGATCAAGATTATGCCTCTGTAGGCAGTCGGGACCGATTATCCCTTATCGTACAATTAGCGGCCTTAACCGCAGGGGAACCGGTCAATCAAGGGAAGCGTAAACATGCAATCCCTATCATTACGGTCCACCAAGCTAAAGGATCTGAATTTGCCCACCTCTTCTTGGCGGGTCTTAATGAGGGAACATTCCCATCCTTTTTAGCGGAAAAAGAAGGCCGTCTAGAGGAAGAAAAGCGCCTCTTCTATGTGGCTATTACCCGGCCTAAGGAAGATTTGACTATCACCTATATACGAGAGAATGAACGGGGCCGGTCTAGCCAGCCATCTTCTTTCTTGGATTACCTGCCTCAGGATGGGGACTTAGTTAAGATGGTTCAATAAGGAAGATTAAGGGGACTAGCAGCCTTATGGATTTACTATATCAATATATTTTGATATACTTTTCCTATTAGATTGCACAATGAAAGGGGTCCCAATGGCACGTAAAAGCTACCGTGAAGACGACATTATAATCGATATTGCCGCTGATCAAGCCTCTATGACCCTGGGGGCCCTATTAGACCATAAGGGCTATCCACGTAAGTCCATGAAGGGCCTCTTCGATGATAAGCTAGTTCTCCTCAATGGTCACAAGACCAATCCCAAGGCGGTCTTAGCGAGCGGAGATCAGATCCGCCTACAGATGCCTAAGGAAAAGCTAGATTACGACCCAATTCCTATGGATTTGACCATAGTCTATGAAGATCATGATATCTTGGTAATAGATAAACCAGTGGGGCTCACCGTCAACTCTCAAGGGCAGGTCTCTCTTGCTAATGGCGTTGCCTCTTACTTTAAGGACCAGGGGATTAAGCGAAAAGTTCGTTTTCTGAATCGCTTAGACAGGGATACATCAGGCTGTGTCGTCATTGCTAAGTCTGGCCTGGCACAATCCATTTACCAAGGGCAGATGGACCACCATAGCTTTAGAAAATTCTATAGGGCACAAGTACAAGGAGACTTGGGAAAGGCCGACCTATCTCCTGATCGGGAGGGTATAGAGGCTAGCGATATTTGCAACGTATTGACACAGGTCTGCAAGACTGTCTATTCTTTAACCTTCCCCATGGGGCGAGCAGTTGATGGCATTCATCAAGAAGTGAGGGCCGATGGAAAGAAGACTCGAACAGATTTTGAAATCCTGGCCTATGATCCGGTTAAGGACCAAACCCAGGTGGAGGTAGAACTCTTTACAGGACGAACCCACCAAATCCGCCTGGCCTTTGCCCACTTAGGCTATCCTTTGGTAGGGGATAGCCTCTACGGGGCCAAACCAACAGGTAAGCCTTTTTCCCTCCGCGCGCATAAGATTATCTTTAAGCATATGCGTGATGGGCACAAGGTGACTTTGGACGTATAGAAGTTAAAAAGGAGTCCCTCCTAGACAAGTCTAGGAGGGACTCCTTTTGGATTTATTAGCTACACTAGTTTTTATAGGCTTCTAGCTTTCATAAGAAAGAGTTTATTCCTTTTTCTTGGATTCTGTATCGCTTAGGTCTAAGATTTCTTCTTCTAGAGGGTCTGGTGCGTCCGAATGGAGCATAGAATAAAAGGCCCAAAGGATGATAAACCAAACCGGCGTAAAGATAAGGGCAATCCGGGTGTCTGGGGAATAGGCTAACATAATCAAGATGAAGGCGAAAAAGGCCAAGATTAGGTAGTTAGAAATAGGGTAGAGAGGCATCTTAAAGGAAGAAGCCTTAGCTAGTTCTACCTTTTGTTTGCGGTACTTGAGATGGCAGATGACCATCATTGCCCAGATAAAGATGAAACAGAAGGTAGAAATCGAAGTAATCATGACGAATACTGCTTCTGGCATGACATAGTTGAGGACAACGGTGATGAGCAGGACTGCTGCAGAGAAGATGGTCGCTTGGTAAGGGACGCGGGAGCCTGTAAGGTGACGCATGGTCCGAGGGGCATGCCCCCGTTGGGAAAGGGCGTAGATCATACGGCCCGTGGAGAAAATTCCTGAATTGGTAGCAGAGGCAGCGGATGTCAAGACAACAAAGTTGATGATGGAAGCCGCTGCGGCAATCCCCATAGCAGAGAAAACGGCTACAAATGGGCTCTTAGCAGGGTTTACAGCAGTCCAAGGGTAAATGGACATGATGATGGCCAAAGCGCCCACATAGAAGATAATAATGCGAATAGGGATATTATTAATGGCCATAGGAATGACCTTTTTAGGGTTTTCTGTTTCCCCAGCGGTAAGGCCCACTAGTTCGATACCGGTAAAGGCGAATACAACCATTTGGAAGGAGAGGATAAAGCCTCCTATGCCATTGGGGAACCAGCCTCCGTAATTCCAAAGATTGGTGAATGAAGAAGGCCCTGCATCGGTAGAGAAGCCCGTCACTATCATGGCGCCGCCTATGATGATGAGGGAGAGGATGGCGATGACCTTAATGAGGGCAAACCAAAATTCTAGTTCTCCGAAGTGTTTGACCGCCGTTAAATTCATGAATAAGAGAATTAGTAAAACTACTAGGGCTGGGATCCATTGGGGTAACCAGGGTATCCAAAATTGCATGTATTGGCCTACGGCCGTCAAATCCGCCATGGCTAGGGATAACCAGCAGAACCAATAGGTCCAACCGGTGATGAAAGCGGCCCTGTCGCCCAGATACTCTTCTACGAAGTCCACGAAGGAATGGTAGCCTGTATTGGACAAGAGTAATTCGCCCAAGGCCCGCATAATGAAGAAACAGATGGTACCCGTAATCAAATAGGCTAGAAGGATGGAGGGGCCTGCTAAGTGGATGGCCCGGCCGGACCCCAAGAAGAGGCCCGTACCAATGGCGCCACCAATGGCAAGGAGTTGTACGTGCCGATTCTTGAGGCCACGGCTCAATTGACGATATCGAGTCATGGAAAACCTCTTTCATAGTAAACAATAAAACATAGTATATATCATAG
>CAKPUJ010000003.1:0-79289 GCA_934191645.1 uncultured Veillonella sp.
GGCCACTACCGCTCCATTGGCAAAGGAAATAGCCCCATCAGGGATGACCATATCTTCATCCACTTCCATGGTAGATCCGATTCCCGCACAAGCCGGGCAAGCCCCAAAGGGAGAGTTAAAGGAGAACATACGAGGCTCAATCTTAGGGAGGGAAATATGGCA
The DNA here is from genome assembly GCA_934191645.1 of uncultured Veillonella sp. Lineage (GTDB taxonomy): Bacteria > Bacillota > Negativicutes > Veillonellales > Veillonellaceae > Veillonella. Next base: position 163 of record CAKPUJ010000003.1, read on the forward strand.
GTCAGGGCAGGCAAAGTGTTGGCTGTACATGTGTTCAGGTCCATCAACTTCTGCTACCAGTACCAATCCTTCCCCCCACTTAGCAGCGGTTTCCATGGAATCCGTCAAGCGGCTTTCAATGCCCTCCTTAACCACCAAGCGGTCGACCACTACATCGATGTCATGCTTCTTGGTTTTTTGAAGGTCTATGTCTTCATCCAAGGTTCTTACCACGCCGTCCACGCGAACCCGAGAGAAACCTTCCTTGCGAAGCTGGTCAAAGACGGACTTATGTTCCCCCTTCTTGCCCCTAATCATAGGGGCTATAACCAATATCTTTGCCCCTTCTGGGAAGGTCATTACATCATCCGTCATCTGTTGAATGGTCTGTTGACTAATAGGTTTCCCACATTGCGGGCAATGAGCATGGCCTACCCGGGCAAAGAGCAGGCGCAGGTAGTCATAGATTTCCGTAACCGTCCCCACTGTAGACCGCGGGTTGCGAGAGGTGGTCTTTTGGTCGATGGAAATAGCTGGGGACAAGCCCTCTATATAGTCCACGTCAGGCTTATCCATTTGGCCCAAGAATTGACGAGCATAGGCGGACAAAGATTCAACATAGCGTCGTTGCCCTTCCGCATAAATGGTGTCAAAAGCTAGGGAGGACTTACCAGACCCTGACAAACCAGTAATAACATTAAATGAGTCCCTTGGTAAGGATATATCTATATTTTTTAAATTGTGTTGGCGTGCACCCTTCACAATGAGTTGATCTTTCATGCAAATTCCTTTCTCCATAAGTAGGTATAAGGATTAGTCTTTTATAGTTAATAAAGCTCGTTTTATTTCTTACTTACTTTGCTCGATGTGGTTTTTTTAGAACCTCTATGCATCCTAGGTTTCTCTATCTTAGATTGGCCCGCTTCATGCATATCTGACCACTGCTGCCGCAGTTGACCTAATTGGTCCCGCAGAAGAGCAGCCCTTTCAAAGTCTAAGACCTTTGCAGCAGCCTTCATATCCGCATTGGTTTTTTCAATGAGATTAAAGAGATCCTCTGCCGTCATATCGGACACTTTTGGACTAGCAAGACGAGTCCCGTAGACTACACCCTTAGGATTCGTCTTAGGACCGGACTTCTTGCGACTACCCTTGCCGTTCTTACCGCTCTTGGCCACACCACCAGCAGCGGCTGCATCGAGGTCGTCAGCATAAACCGCATCTTCCGCTAAGTCTACGGTAGAGACCTCTGAATCCTCCTGTATCTTGGTCAATTCAATGAGGTCCTGCACCTCCTTATGAATCGTCTTAGGTGTGATGCCATGTTCCTTATTATAAGCCTCTTGGATAGTCCGGCGCCGTTCAGTTTCACCGATGGCCCGTTCCATGGATCCAGTCATACGATCAGCATACATAATTACGCGACCGTGTTCATTACGGGCCGCCCTACCTATGGTCTGGATCATAGCCGTATCAGACCGGAGGAAGCCTTCCTTGTCGGCATCTAAAATAGCTACTAAAGAAACTTCTGGCATATCTAGGCCCTCCCGAAGGAGATTGATCCCCACTAGAACATCAAACAGGCCAGCCCTGAGGTCGCGAATGATCTCAGCTCGTTCGATAGTAACGATATCTGAATGGAGGTAGCGGACCCGAACTCCCATTTCCTTGAGGAAGTCCGTTAAATCTTCCGCCATCTTTTTAGTCAAAGTGGTTACAAGAACCCGCTCTCCCTTTTGGGCGGTTTTCTTGATTTCCCCTAAGAGATCATCCATCTGCCCTTTAATAGGCCGTATCTCGATCAATGGATCCAAGAGGCCCGTTGGGCGGATAATTTGTTCCGCTACATTAGTCTCCACTTCCATTTCATAAGGGCCAGGTGTAGCAGACACATAGATGATTTGATTGATTCGTTCTACAAATTCATCGAATTTAAGAGGTCTGTTATCCAAGGCCGACGGAAGACGGAAACCATATTCGATAAGGGATTCCTTACGAGCCCTATCCCCGTTGTACATGGCCCGAATCTGTGGAACCGTCACATGTGATTCATCCACCATGATAAGGAAATCATCTGGAAAGTAATCGATTAGGGTATAAGGGGCATCTCCTGCCTTGCGTTCCGACATATGGCGTGAATAATTTTCAATCCCTGAGCAATACCCCATTTCCTGCATCATTTCAATGTCATAGCGGGTCCGCTGTTCCAAGCGTTGGGCCTCTAACAGACGGTCTTGGGACTTAAGCTCTTGCAGTTGTTGATCTAATTCTTCCTCGATGCGGGCAATGGCTATATCCATCTTTTCCTTGGTCGTAACATAGTGAGAGGCTGGGTAAATGGCTACGTGCTTACGTTCAGCGATGACTTCACCTGTTAAGGCATCGCATTCCACCAGACGGTCTATTTCATCGCCGAAAAGTTCCACCCGTACCACCTTTTCTGAATAGGAGGCTGGGAAAATTTCGATAGTATCCCCCTTAACCCTAAAGGTACCGCGGACAAAGTTCATATCATTACGACTGTACTGGATATCCACTAACTTGCGGAGAATTTCATCGCGAGACTTAACCTGGCCCAGACGGAGGGACAAGACTAGATCAGAGTAGTCTTCTGGGTCCCCCAAGCCATAGATACAAGATACGGAAGCTACGATAATGACATCTCGTCGCTCAAATAAGCTCATGGTCGCACTATGGCGAAGCTTATCAATTTCATCATTGATAGACGCATCCTTCTCAATATAGGTATCAGAGGAGGGAATGTAAGCTTCTGGCTGATAAAAGTCATAGTAGGATACGAAGTATTCCACCGCATTATGGGGGAAGAAGTTTTTAAACTCTGCACAGAGTTGGGCCGCTAGGGTCTTATTGTGGGCAATAACTAGGGTTGGTTTTTGAACAGCTTCAATCACCTTGGCCATAGTAAATGTCTTACCCGTACCAGTAGCACCCAGAAGGACCTGAGCCCAATCCCCCCTCTTAACCCCCTCTACTAGAGAAGTAATCGCTTGTGGCTGATCACCTGTTGGGACAAAAGGAGCCTCTACGTGAAAGGCTTGTCCCCCTTCTACTTCCTGTTTATATGTTTTAGCCATTATCCACCTCTTATTATAGTAAAAGGCAGGAAAATCCTGCCTCATACACATACCTATAGACTGGCAACGGATGCTAGTCTTCCTTATTTACTTTCAGCGGAATCCAAGGCCGTATCTACTTGGTCTTGTGCCGTCCGAATAGCCTTCAATTCTTCGTCGGTCAACTTACGGCCTGCTTCCGGATCTTGATTGAGGGTGTCTTCCCCTTCCAAGACTTCCATAAGCATTGCAATAGCAAAGGGGCTCAATTCTGGTGTAGACACTTCTACCGCTTTCACCTTTTCCCATTGATCAGGGCCGTAGTTTTCAATACGAGCCGACAGCTCTTGCCAATTAGCTAGGAGCAAGCGGGTAATAGGCCGATAAATATCTACCCCAAAGTGTTGAATAAGGGGTACGATGGTATCCATAGCCTCCAAGGGCGTATGGTATTGATTTTTTTCATTTTCCTCTTTCACATAGGATTCGATAAAATCGCGATCAAACTTACTTGTCACTAGACACCATTCCTTTATCAAACAAAGCAGCTGCAAATTCTTTAGCGTGGAATGGACGTAAGTCATCCATACCTTCGCCTATACCAATCCAACGAACAGGGACCCCTAACTCTTCCTTAATGGAAATAACCACGCCCCCCTTGGCGGTACCATCTAACTTGGTAACCACAATGCCATTCACAGGGACAGCTTCACCGAAGAGCTTAGCCTGGGATACCGCATTTTGACCGGTTGTACCATCCAAAACGAGGAGGGTTTGATGAGGCGCACCTTCTACATGATTATTTGCAACACGGCCAATCTTCTTGAGTTCCTCCATCAAGTTTACCTTAGTATGAAGGCGGCCTGCTGTATCTACAATCACAAAGTCTGCATTCCGGGCCTTAGCAGCCTCCATGGCATCATACACAACAGCGGCTGGGTCTGCCCCTTCCTTATGCTTAATAACAGGCACGTTAATTCGTTGGCCCCATACAGATAATTGGTCTGCTGCTGCAGCCCGGAAGGTATCGGCTGCTGCGATGATAACCTTCTTCCCTTGGTCCGCATAGTAGTGAGCTAACTTAGCAATGGTCGTAGTCTTACCTACCCCATTTACGCCCACCACCAGGATTACTTCTGGATGGTGAAGGTCTAGGGTTTCTTCTTGGGCGGATAGGATTTCTGTGATGCGGTCTTCCATAAATGGTAATACATCCCGCGTGTCATTGATAATCCCTTCTGTAACCCCACGGCGCACTTCCTTCATGAGGTAGGCCGTCGTCTTAGGTCCTAAATCGGAAGTGAGGAGAGTCCCTTCCAAGTCATCCAAAAAATCATCGTCAATTTGGGCGTACCCAATGACGATATGTTCTACATTGGCCACAAAGGACTTACGTGTCTTTTCTAGGCCCTTTTTAATATTATCAAAAAATCCCATTAGGATACTTCCTCCTTCAACTCTTCAAAGGATACAGTCAAGAGGCGAGACACGCCTCGTTCAACCATGGTTACCCCTTGAAGAACTTCTGCTGCTTCCATGGTCGGTTTTCTGTGGGAAACAACAATAAATTGCGTGCTGTGATCCAGGTGTTTCAAATACGTAGAGAAGCGTTCTACATTAGCTTCATCCAAGGCCGCATCCACCTCATCCAAGACGCAGAATGGCGCTGGTCGATAGAAGAGGAAGGAGAACAAGAGGGCAATAACTGTAAGAGCCCTCTCCCCCCCTGAAAGCAAGGTTAACTGTTGTCGCTTCTTCCCAGGCGGTTGAATATAAAAATCAATGCCACTGGTCAAGATAGCGTCTGGATCTGTGAGGACGATTTGAGCGGATCCACCGCCAAACAATTGGCTGAAGACCTCTTGGAAACGCTTACCCACAAGGTCTAAGACCTCTAGGAGTTGCGTAGACATAGCCTTGTCCATCTCCGCAATAACCGCCTCTAACTGGCCCTTAGCCTCTTCAAGATCAGCTAATTGACCTTGCAAGAAGTCATAGCGCCCCTTGGCCTCTTCATATTCTTCCATAGCATTAGGATTGACTGATCCTAGGGCTGCTATTTGAGCCATAAGATCAGCCTGGGCCTGCTTCCATTCATTAATGGAACCATCTAAGATGATAGCTCCCGCTTCTTCTAAACTATAGCCCATTTCTTGAAGGCTTTCTTGTGCTCGCTCTGCCTCCATCTTGTAGCGAGTCAGGCGACTTTCCATGTCTAAGAGTCGAGCCTGTACCTTTTTTTGTCGGTTGGTCAAGTCTTGTTGCTCTTGAAGAATTTCCTCCATGGCCTGCCGTTCACTGGCTGTCTTAGCGTAGGCTTGATCCCGTTTTTGCCCTAATTCAGCGGACATCTTCCGCACTTCTTGCAAGTCTTCCTCAGTAGCTTGTCGCTCTTGTGGAAGACCTTGAGCGAGGCGTTCCTCCACTTGAGCTAGGGACTGACTGAGTGGAACTAGCTTTTGGTCCAAGTTTGCAATGGATGCCAGCCGCGCTTCCTTCTGACGCTTACGGTCTTCTATGCTTTGTCGCAAGCTTTGACATTGAAGTCGTATATGAGTAAAAGCTTCATACGCCTTTTGTTGCGCTTCTTGAAGTTCCGGAATAGCCGCCATAAGGGAAGCTGTCGAATCAGAGGCATCTTGGCTAGCTAAAAGGGCATCCAATTGTCCCTGTAATTCTTTTAACCGCTCCTTTAAAAGCTCTATACCATCGGCCAATTCACACTTGCGCACTTCTATACGGTCAAGATCTTTTCTTAAGCCTTCTAAGCGATGGGCTTCATTGGCTACCTGGGTATCTCCCGCCACCTTGAGAAGGTAACGATGTTGTCGTTTTTCCTCCCAGGATTGCCGGTCTGCAGAGACCGCATCAATATGGGATTGATCATGGGCCAATTCTTCTTGCCACCGACGCAGATTCTCTCCCGTTTGATCCACTTCTTCTAAAAGGCGGACCATCTCTTCCTTACGGCTTAGAACAGAAGCCTTGCGGCGCTTATTAGTACCCCCAGTGAGAGAACCTCCTGGTTGGAATTGTTCACCTGTAAGGGTCACTAGGCGTAAGGATTGCTTATACTTCTTTTGAATCTCAATGGCCTGAGCCATGTCTTCCACCACCAGGGTCCGCCCCAAGAGCTGTTGAAAGACTCCTGTAAAAGACGAATCATGGTCTATGCAGTCGATAGCACGGCCGATGACACCCGCTTCTCCTAAGGCTGGAGTTTCTAGTAGACGGCCTTTAACACTATCCATAGGTAGGAAGGTCACGCGGCCACCTTGCGTTCGCTTCAAATAAGATACCGCCTGTGACGCAGCTTTAGCGGTAGTCGTCACAACATTATTAACTGCACCACCCAAGGCGATTTCAATCGCTAAGGCAAACTTAGGTTCTACCGTAAAGAGGTCACCGATGGCTCCTTTAACATCCTGGCTCCAAGCTTCCTTAGCCTTGAGGACATTCTTAGTCCCCTCCATATAGCCTTCGTGTTGTTCAGCCCATTGCTCTAATACTTCCAAGCGGCCTTGGGCTTTTTGGATATCATTTTGAGCCTTTTGCATGCGCTTTTGATTATCCCGCATGCGGAAAACCATAGCCTTTTCCTGATTACTCAAGCTTTCGCATTGATCCTGAGCATAATCATAATCAGCTTGAGCCCTAGCTGCTTTTTCCTTAGCCTGACCTAGGGCATGATGACTCTTTTCTAAGTCTCCTTTGAGGGCTAATAAATCCTCTTCCAAACGACTTAATTCACGGGCCTTATCATCAATAGATAGGCGGGTCCGTTCCATATCAGCCATGGTTTCAAGATGTTGTTCTTGACGAGAATTCGCCTGATTTTGAGAGGCTTGTAACTTAGCCTGCGCAGCTTGGAGCTTGGCACCAGCTTCCTGGTATTTTACTTCTAAAGCCTGCAAGTCACCTTCATTGGCAGACAACGTTTCCTGATCGGCCCCTATAAGCTTGTCCAATATGAGGACTTGTTGTCCCTCTGCCTCCTTAGTGGCTTGTAATTCGGATAGGCGTGTCTTGCAGTCATCTCGATCACGTTCAGCCGACTTGACCTGTTCTTCCAAGAGTCGCAATTGGCCTACGAGTCGTTCTTCCTCCCGTTGCACTTGTGCGAATTGTTCTTCCCAGGCCTTGAGTTGGTCTTGCCCCTCAGCCGAGTCCAGCTGTAACTTCTGCCGCTTAGCCTCTAAGAGGGTTAATTCCTTTTGTAATTCTGTATCTTCTGCCTGATAGGCCAGATTATCGTTTTCAAATCGAGTAAAGAGGCGATCTGCCGTCTTATAGGCATGGTAACCCAAGGCGCCATCAAATTCTCGCTTAGTCCGCGATAATTCCATATATTGACGGGTCTTCTCAGCCTTGTCCGCCAAGGGCACCAGTTGATCTTCCAGGGTGGACATAACATCCCCAACCCGTTCCATATTGCGCTCAGTAGCATTAATCCGGCGGAGAGCGTCTTCCTTATTAAGCTTAAATCGGGAAATCCCCGCTACATCTTCAAAAATAAGGCGCCGCTCTTCGGGCTTGGAATTAAGGATGGCATCGATGCGGTTTTGCCCAATGATGGCCATAGAATCCTTACCAAGTCCCGTATCAGCCAGGAGCATATGGATGTCCTTTAAGCGGCATTTGCGCTTATTAATCATGAACTCCGTTTCACCAGACCGGTAGATACGGCGTGTAATAGCTACTTCTGCCATATCCACATCCAGGGTTCCGTCGGAATTATCAAAGACAAGAGTCGCTTCTGCAGCTCCCATAGGGCGGCGCTTAACCGTACCAGAGAAGATGATATCTTCCGCCTTTTGCCCCCGCAGATTACGGACATTGGATTCTCCTAATACCCAACGCATAGCATCAGTAACATTTGATTTCCCAGACCCATTTGGACCTACAATAGCCGTCATGCCAGGAGAAAATTTTACTACCGTCTTATCAGCAAACGATTTAAAACCCTTCATTTCTAAGCGCAATAGTTGCATGACGTCACCTCCTGTCCAAGATAAAAGGCCCTCCCTCAGGGAGGGCTCATATATGTAATAAAGAATTCTTTAACCACAATCCATATGGTATTTATTATAGCACAAAATTCAGCTTCCCTACACGGATGGTAACCCTTGTGCCATCCCCCTTCCAAGACCAGTAAAAGTTTGGATAGGTGGCCTCAAAATAAGCTGCATTGGCTGATTTGAGACCCTTGATTTGGGAGCTCATGGTTAATGGATACGATACATGTATCTCTAGTGGGTCCTCTACCCCTTTGGGTAAAGAACTCCCCAATCCCTTTTGCTTATTAGCCACCAAATGGGCTAGTACATCATCCAAGAGCCCTTGAATTCGGTCTCTCCACCTCCTATTTTCCACCAGTTCCCCAAAGGATGGATGGTAAGGCCCAGCTACTAAACCTCTTCCCTGGTCTAACTCTCGGGTAGCCTGCAGGCCTGTCCGAATGACCTCGATGCCGGCTGCCTCCCAATAGTCCTTGAGAAAGGCCCCATAAGCTACAGCCTGATCCAAGGTCAAGGCTTGGTAATCCCCAGCCCGATAAGCATCAGCCAGATCTGTATTTTCAATGACAAGGACCGGATAGATCCGGACAAAATCAGGCTGCAAGTCCTTAATGGCCACAGCTGTTTCCACTAAGCTAGTCCACGTTTCACCAGCTAGGCCTGGCATGATTTGTAAGCCTATGGTTATTCCCTTTTCCTTAAGGCGACCCACTGCATCTACTACATCCTGCCGAGTATGGCCTCGATTGGCCATTAGCAAAATTCGATCATCCATAGACTGAACACCGATTTCCACCGTCGTCACACCATGTTCCAGGAGGAAGTCAATAGACTCTAAGGCTAGGGCATCAGGGCGGGTTGAACAGCGAATACCGTCAATCTTGCCCTCTTGTAAGGCCTCATAGGCAGGGGCTAATAAGGCCTCCTGCCAAGATCTTGGTATAGCCGAAAAAGAACCTCCATAGAAGGCTACTTCCCAAAACTTATCGGTCCGGCCCCAACCTATGTATTCTTCTATGGTCGCCTTAATATCCTGAGCCGATGGGAGAGATTTAGGTAGCTTTTGACTATTGCGGCTATCTAAGGCTTCCTCCTTAGCAATCCGATGTTGATTACAAAAAGAACAAATTTGTGGACACCCTAGATGGGGTATAAAGAAGGGTATAAGCCCTCGCTTCTTAGGCCTTTCCTGCCGGTCTTCCCTTGACTTACATAAGCCAGTCACAGACCTTTTACTCGCCTTCACAAGGGTCCCTCCTCTCATCCATCCTTAAGCCATGCCCTTCACATAGGCTAATATCGATCCTTAAAAACACCTTAATTTTACCACATAAAAAGCGAGCTCAAGGCTCGCTTTTATAACTATATAATTACTATGTCAAAGGCTATTGTAGATTCACCTAGCTAATGCTAGAAAGCCTACAGTTACACCTCAGCTTGCAATATTTCTAGGGTGGCCTTAGCTGCCGCTTGTTCAGCTATCTTCTTAGACTTACCAGTGCCCTTAGCATAAACCTTGCCTTCAATGACGACTTCCATGGTGAAGGTCTTAGCATGATCTGGGCCAGACTCAGAAACCAGATTATATTCTATATGACAGTCTCCATCCTCCTGAACAAACTCTTGAAGCATGGTCTTATAGTCATTTCCACGCTTACCTAGGAGGGCCTGCTTGAGGTTGTCCATAAGATAGTGAAGAACAAACTTCTTGGCTTCTTCATAGGAAGCTGCCAAATAAAGGGTTCCTACCAAACACTCAAATGTATCGGCTAGGATAGACTCCCGATTTTGGCCACCACTCATGGTTTCTCCATGGCCCATAAGTAAGTACCTACCTAGATCTAGCTGCCGACTTACAGAGGCTAAGGATGGCTCACAAACAGTAGCCGCCTTAATCTTGGTTAAGTCCCCCTCCGTCATATCTTGATAATTATGGAAGAGATACTCCCCTATGATGAGGTCCAAGACGGCATCACCTAGAAACTCTAAGCGCTGATTGTGATGAAGACCTAATTTTTTGTGTTCATTCGCATAAGACGTATGGGTAAAGGCTACATTAAGGAGGTCGACGCCTTCTAGAGGTAGGTCTAAACGCGCTACAAGCTCATGAAGAGAGTCTTCACGAGCTTGTGTTAATTGCGTCTTATGAGTACTGCGCCCCATTAATCTTCGTAGCGGCGTACTGCCAAGGTAGCATTGTGGCCGCCGAAGCCAAAGGAGTTGGACAAGGCAACCTTAACCTTGCAATCACGTGCACCTTCGCGCACATAATCAAGGTCTAGACCTTCGTCCGGATTATCACAGTTGATAGTAGGGTGAACTTTGCCCGTTTCAATAGCCATAGCCATAACTACCGCTTCGATAGCACCAGCAGCACCTAACAAGTGACCAGTCATGGACTTGGTGGAGTTAACGAGAATATCCTTAGCGTGGTCACCGAACAAAGCTTTAATAGCCAAGGTTTCATTCTTATCGTTAAGGCCAGTAGATGTACCATGAGCATTGATATAGTTGACATCTTCCAAGGCACAACCAGCATCTTTAACGGCCAATTCCATACATTTTCTTGCTTGTTCCCCACCAGGAGCTGGAGAGGTAATATGGTAAGCATCGCCGTTACAGCCATAGCCTACAACTTCAGCGTAGATATGAGCACCACGAGCTTTTGCGTGTTCCAATTCTTCAAGAACAACAATGCCAGACCCTTCACCCATTACAAAGCCATCGCGGTCGCGATCGAATGGACGGGATGCCTTAGTTGGTTCGTCATTGCGACGGGACATAGCCTTCATGGATGCGAAACCAGCCACTGCTGCAGGGGATACAGCAGTTTCTGTACCGCCAGCAAACATGATGTCTGCATCGCCATATTGGATTTTGCGGAAGGCATCACCGATGGCATTAGTACCTGCAGCACAAGCGGTTACATCGGTAATAGCAGGCCCCTTAAGACCTAATTGGATAGCTACTTGAGCAGATGTCATGTTAGCGATCATCAAAGGCACTGCAAATGGGCTAATACGGCCTGGGCCTTTATCGAACAAAGTAACATAAACATCATGGATGGAGTTAATGCCACCGATACCAGTACCTACGATAGTACCTACGCGGTCAGGATCTTCCTTATCCATATCAAGACCAGCATCTTCTTTAGCCATCAAAGCAGCAGCTACTGCGAATTGGCAGCAACGGTCCATTTTGCGGGCTTCTTTTTTATCGATACCATAGTCTGTAGCATTGAAGTCTTTTACTTCCCCTGCGATGCGTGTCGCATAGTCGCTAGCATCAAAGAAAGTAATAGGACCAATACCAGACTCCCCTTTGAGCAAAGCATTGTAGAATTCTTTACCGATGCCTACTGGAGAAATGGCACCTACCCCTGTAATTACAACACGTTTTTTCACTAGTTTTACCTCATTCTAGGCCTAAGCCACTACTAATTAATCGATTGCAGCCACTTCGGATTGAAGTTTAGCAAAGATATCCTTAACTGGTAAGATGCTATCTACACGGCGCATATTGTTGCCAGAGAAGACAAGACCTGTTTCTACATCCCCCTGTTGGGCCCGTTGAAGGGCGCGGATGAGGCAGAATTTACGGGAACAGTGCTTCAAACAACGATCGCATCGCGTTGGTGGTGGAACTGTACCATCCAAAATAGATTCAGCAAATTTATTTTTAATCGCTTGGCCTGGTAACCCTACTGGAGAATCAATTAAAACAATATCCTCCGGTTTTTCCGCACGAACATACATCTTCTTAAGTTCGTCCGAGGCGTTACACTCTTCAGAGGCGGCGAAACGGCTACCCATTTGTACGCCAGAAGCGCCCAATTTAAGCATCTCAACGATGTCCTTACCTTCGAGCACAGCGCCAGCGCCAATAACAGGAATATTCTTAACCGCGGCTACCACTTCTGGAACGATTTCACGAGAAGACCGATCTGTACCCAAATGGCCACCCGCTTCACAACCTTCAACGATGATGGCAGCAGCACCTAACTTTTCAGAAATCTTTGCTAACTTGGCTGAGGAAACAATTGGTACGATAGGGGTACCAGATTCCTTACCCAAAGCAAACATATCACGAGAGAAACCAGCGCCGGCTACGACGAGGTCAATCCCTTCTTCGATGGCTGTTTTTACGAGGTCTGCGAATGCAGACGCCGCCACCATCGCATTTATACCAATAATACCCGTAGGTGATAATTTTCGTGCTAATTTAATTTCGTATCGCAATTCGTCTAAAGGCATGCCGGATGCTGCAATAAGGCCGATACCACCTTCATTTGCAACGGCTGCTGCCAAACGAGCTGTAGACAACCGAATTGCCATGCCACCTTGAATGATAGGGACCTTAGCAACGAGATTGCCAATGCGAAGTTCTGGGAGCTTCACGTTACTTCCTCCTAGTTAGTAATACCGTTTGGGGAACACAAGGTTCCCCTCCCGGCGGCAATGATAAGCTATTTAGCTTATTTTGCAGAATCAATGTATTCTACTGTATCTTTAACAGTTTTAATTTTTTCTGCAACATCGTCAGGGATTTCAACGTTGAATTCCTCTTCGAATGCCATGATAAGTTCAACGATGTCCAAGGAGTCAGCGCCCAAATCATCGATGAATGTAGAATCGATGGATACTTCAGCTTCGTCGACGCCTAATTGTTCCACAACGATCTCTTTTACTTTATCAAATGTAGTCATTATGGTTCACCTCCTTTCAGTGTATATTTTTCTGGCAACATCCAGTCTTACATAACCATGCCGCCATCAACATTGATGACTTGGCCTGTTACATAAGCAGAGAATGGTGCTGCCAAGAAGACTGCTACATTAGCAACTTCGTCAGGTTGAGCCATACGGCCCAAAGGAATTTGTGCCACCATAGCATCCTTTACCTTATCAGACAAAACGTCTGTCATTTCGGTGTGGATGAAGCCAGGGGCAATGGCATTCACGCGAATGCCACGAGATGCCATTTCCTTGGCACAGGATTTAGTAAAACCAATTACACCAGCCTTAGATGCAGCGTAGTTAGTTTGACCCGCATTCCCCATGACGCCTACAACAGATGTCATGTTGATAATGGACCCAGACCGTTGTTTCATCATGATTTTAGAAACCGCCTTAGTCACCAAGTAGGTGCCTTTGAGATTGATATCCAAAACAGCATCCCAATCTTCGTCCTTCATACGCATCAAGAGTCCATCTTTGGTAATGCCTGCATTATTGACGAGGATATCGATATGGCCAAAAGCATCATGAGCTTCTTGAACCATAGCTCCTACTTGTTCAGCATCAGCTACGTTCGCTTGGATCTTAATAGCCTTGCGCCCCAAAGCCTCAATGGCATCTACAGTTTCTTGAGCTGCGCCTTCACTACCTGCATAGTTAACAACTACGTCAGCCCCTGCTTGCGCCAAACGAATAGCCACAGCACGACCAATGCCGCGAGAGGCACCGGTAACAAGAGCAACTTTACCTTCTAAGTGCATTTTATCTAACCCCTTCTAAAAATTCAAGGCATTTCTCCAAGGACGCCAAGTCCTCTACATTAGCCAATTTCATCTCTTTATTAATCTTTTTAGTGAAGCCTGTCAATACCTTACCTGGCCCACATTCTACGAAGGCCTCAGCCCCAAAGTTAACCATTTCTGCTACGCAGTCTTCCCAGAGTACTGGACTAGCCACTTGTACCAAAAGGGATTCCTTAATGGCATTAGCATCGGTAAGAATCTTACCGGTTACATTGGCTACTACAGGGATTTGGGCATCGTGGAATTGAATTTTATCCATTTCTTCCTTAAGGCGTTTAGCAGCAGGTTCCATCAAACGGGAGTGGAAAGGACCCGATACAGGCAACATGATAGCCCGTTTAGCTCCAGCTTCCTTCATGAGTTCACAAGCCTTCTCAACCGCTTCCGTTTGACCAGAGATAATAATTTGCCCTGGGCAGTTAAAGTTAACTGCTTGTACAGAACCAACTTCTTCAGTCACTTGATCACAGATGGCTACGACCTTATCGCGGTCCAAGTTGATAATAGCCGCCATAGCACCTTGGCCCAATGGCACGGCATCTTGCATGAACTCGCCCCGCTTGTGAACCAAGTAGACCGCATCTTTAAAGTCGATAACACCAGCTGCTACCATGGCAGAGTATTCACCCAAGGAGTGGCCCCCCACGATATCAGGGGTAAAGCCTTTTTCCTTAAGGATCTCATAGCAAGCAACAGATGCTGTCAAAATAGCTGGTTGTGTATTAGCCGTTTTGAGAAGTTCTGTATCAGGACCCTCAAAGCAAAGCTTAGAAATGGAATAACCAAGTGCTTGATCTGCTTGATCAAAACGTTCTTTTACAATTGGGAACTCATTGTAGAGGTCTTGTAACATACCGACCTTTTGAGACCCTTGGCCTGGAAATACAAATGCTGTTTTCATGACCTTCTCCTTATATTGTAACCTTATTTAACGAGTTTTTGCATATTAGCAATAACCGCTTCGGTTTCTGCCATGATGTCTTTGACAATTTGTTCACACGGTTTAATATCCTTGAGCATGCCAGAAATTTGACCGATCATAACAGAGCCATTCTTAACTTCCCCTTCAATAGCTGCCATGCGAAGAGTACCAGCGCCCAAGTTTTCAAGTTCTTCTTTAGGAGCACCAGAGAATTCCAAGTCAGCATATTTTTTAGAGAGAGCATTTTGCAAAATCCGCACTGGATGGCCCGTAGTCAAACCAGTCTTAACAGTAGACCGATCTTTAGCCTTCAAGACAGCTTGCTTGTAGTTTTCATGGGCGATACACTCTTCCGATAAGACAAAGCGTGTCCCCAATTGAACGGCTTGTGCGCCTAAGGCAAAGGCAGCCGCCGCACCGCGTCCATCACCAATACCGCCAGCTGCGATAACCGGTACATCCACGGCATCCACAACTTGTGGAACCAAGGCCATAGTCGTAATATCCCCTACATGGCCACCAGACTCTGTCCCTTCTGCAATAATAGCATCAATGCCATCGCGAAGGAGGCGTTTAGCCAACATAACAGAAGCGGTAACAGGAATAACCTTAGTGCCAATTTCCTTCATTGCAGGAATATAAGCGGCTGGGTTACCAGCTCCTGTTGTGATAACAGGAACCCGTTCTTCCACAACAACTTCCATTACTTCTTTTACGAAAGGAGACATCAACATGATGTTACAACCGAAAGGTTTATTAGTGCGTTCTTTCAACTTATGAATTTCATTACGGAATACATCTGGTGGCATATGACCTGCACCGATGATGCCAAGACCGCCGGCTTCAGATACAGCAGCTGCTAATTCAGCTGTGCCAAGCCAGGCCATCCCCCCTTGAAAGAGCGGATATTCAATTTGCAACATATCGCAAATATCAGTTTTAATCATTCCTTTAGTCCCCCTTAGAACCATTTCATGACGAGGCCAGCCCAGGTTAGCCCAGCGCCAAAACCTGCCATCGCAACATTATCACCACGTTTAATGCGACCGCTGCGAACCGCTTCATCCAGGGCAATCCCCACGGAAGCAGCAGACGTATTACCATATTTATTTACATTGACCATGACCTTAGATCCATCTAGCTGCAAGCGTTTAGCTGCAGAATCAATGATTCGCTTATTGGCTTGGTGTGGCACAAAAAAGTCTAATTGATCTAGGTCCATGCCCGCATCTTCGAGGGCATTAAGGGCCGTACGGCCCATCACCTTCACAGCAAATTTGTAAACCTCTGGACCATCCATTTGAAGAAAGGCGGATCCATCAGCTACACTGGCATCCGTCCGCAATTGAGCAGTCCCACCAGCAGGAATTAACAAGGATGAACCGCCACGCCCATCAGCGCCCATATCAAAGCCTTTAAGACCATAGCCTTCATCCACTTGTCCTAGGACGGCAGCCCCAGCACCATCACCGAAGAGAACGCAAGTGGACCGATCTTTCCAATTAAGGATAGGAGATAATTTTTCCGCCCCAATGACCAAGACTTTCTCAGCCATACCCGCATTGATGAGAGCTGCGGCATTATTAATACCATAGACAAAGCCAGAGCAAGCAGCCCCTAAATCATAGGCAGCAGCATTGGTAGCCCCTAAGGCCTCTTGTACGCGACAGGCGGTGGATGGAATAGCCATATCACCTGTAAAGGTAGCTAAAATGATGAGATCAATGTCTTCAGCTGTTAAGCCAGCCATATCCAGAGCCCGTTTAGCTGCTTCCGCCGCCATAAAGGACGTGGTCATGTGGTCTGGCGCAATCCGCCGTTCCTCGATACCAGTACGCTCACGAATCCATTGATCAGAAGTGTCCACGATTTTTTCCAAATCGAAATTGGTCACCACATGATCAGGAGCATAGGAACCGGTTCCAAGAATGCCCACCGATTTATTCATCATACTCATATTTTTGAGCTCCTTCTTCCTCAATTACGTCAGTAATGTGTTGGATAATTTTCCGTTCTGCTAAATCATTACCGATGGTAATAGCCGTTTTGATTTCCTTGGACTTAGAAGAACCATGTGCAATCATAAAGACACCATTAACGCCTAGAAGAGGGGCACCACCATTTTCTGTATGATCCACCTTCTTTGCGATAGTCTTTAGGGCTGGTTTCACAAGAAGAGCACCTAACTTAGCCAGGAATCCTCCATTCATGATGGCTTCCTTAATCATAGCTGACAAGCCTACAACTAAACCTTCTGCAAACTTGAGGATAACATTGCCTACAAAGCCATCGCAAACCACTACATCAACTGTACCCTTTGGAATATCACGGCCTTCTACGTTACCGAAGAAGTTAATGGACTTGAGCCCATTTAAAACAGGATGGGCTGCTAACACTACTTCATTTCCCTTAGTCGCTTCTTCTCCGATATTGAGGAGGCCCACTGTAGGGTTTTCCTTATTCAGAAGAAGTTTTGCGTATTCGACGCCCATAATAGCCCCTTGTACCAAGTGTTTCGGCTTGGAATTAGCATTGGCTCCAGAGTCTAGCATAACCGTAATGCCTTTAACGGTAGGCATCGGTGTAGCGATAACAGGACGATCGATTCCCTTAATCCGCCCTAAGCCAAAGAGGGCCGCTGCCACGGCAGCTCCGGTAGATCCTGGTGCTACCACAACATCGCAGTCCTTGTCATGCACAAGGCGGGTTGCCACCACTATAGAGGCATCCTTTTTCTTGCGAAGGGCTTGTCCCGGATGTTCATCCATGCCAATCACTTGACTAGCATGATGAACGGAAATACGAGGATTATTAAGTTCCCCACTATCCTTTAAGATGTCCTTGATTTGAACTTCATCACCGACGAGGACAACTTCAATTTGAGAGTTCTCTTTCACTGCCTCAATAGCACCAAGGACTGTTTCGAGTGGTGCGAAATCGCCACCCATTGCATCAATTGCAATTCTCATGCTCTACACCCTATTCTCGATGGGCTCCATAATAAATTTAGCCCGGAAAACTTCTTTCACTTTATCTTTAATGAAAACCCATATATAGTACTTACCAGCGGTCCGGCGGATAACCTCAGCCTTAGCTACTAGATTAACCCCAGCCGTTACGGGTTTTTTATGTTTTATATTCCCTACACCAGCGGTCGCCACAGGAACGCCTATTACAGCTTTTGCCAGGGAATTGGCCTGCGCATACAGGTATTGTGGATCAACATAACCCGATCCATCCACCATATCCGATGTAGTTTGAAGCATGGACAAGGCTTGTTGCCCCTCTGTAAGGTCAATCAAATCTCCCACTAGATCCTGGTGAGGGATAGCTACAAACTCATTGGAGTGTTCTGTAGCCATGGCCTTGATCCGTTCTCGGAGTTCAGGGATTCCCAGTTCTAGCCGATCCAAACGAATGGTTGGTACGGACACAGAAAAATGCTGTGCCAACTCTTCGTCTGTAACAAAGGGCGTAATATTCAGTTTTTCAGCTAACTGCTTTTGTCGCTCTTGTTTTTTTAACCGACCCATTGAAACCACCTTTTATGACCAAGTACTAATACTTCATTTCAATTATACATAAGACAGCCAGTCAATGCAAGGTATTTTACTATATATAGTCATCCATAAGAAAGTCAGCTACCACACCTTGTAATTCTATAGACTAAAGCAAAGAAAAGAAACCTGTTAAAAAACGCTAAACCCAATTGTAAAATTATGACCACCTAGTCATAATTTTCCCTCCTTCAGGCACTTAACTTATGACCACCTCACAAGATAAAGGCATGTCCTCCACCCAATTATCCCCCTTATATAGCAAAAGAGCGCACACCATAGGGTGTACGCTCTCGATCACGATCAATGAGGTTGTGATTACGCTTTTGCAACTACTTGGGAACCTTTGTAGGAACCGCATGTAGGGCAAACGCGATGTGGCATCATTGGTTCGTGGCAAGTTGGACATGCTACGAAGCCAGGAGCTTCCAATTTCCAGTTAGCACGACGACGGTCGCGACGGCATTTAGACAATCTACGTTTAGGTACTGCCATGTGAGTTGCACCTCCTTAATACAATCATTCTTAATCATCAGATTCATCGAGTAACGCTCTCAGCGCTGCAAATCGAGGATCCACAACAAAGGAATCACAAGAACAAGGCGAAGTGTTCAAGTTAGCTCCGCAATGAACGCATAATCCTTTGCAATCTTCCTGACATAACACTTGAGCTGGCTCATTGATGATTAAAGTTTCACGAATGAGATCTCGTAAGTCAATCGTCTCCCCATCAAAAGGAAGAAACTCCAAGTCCTCTACATTGTCGCTCTTTTGAGGGACACCATAGACTTCATGGTAGGCGTCTGTTCGCACGTGATGAACGGGCACCAAACAACGGGCACATTCATAATCGCCTTCAGACCGAATCTTACCTTCCGTAACGAAGTTGAGACCATCGAACCAAAACTCACCATTAATGGTTATATCATGACGGCTCCAAGGAAAAGCAGTTACGTCACCGAGCTCAGTAGCCGGCAGCGTATAGCTATAAGGAAATTTCTCTCCTATATGTTCTTTTGCTTGCTCTACTTGCAGTTTCATAATCTTACCTCGACTAAGTCATTATATCTATACTGGACCTCTTTGTCAAACCATTTTTACCACATATAGCCTGATAAAAGCCTCTTCCTACCATATATGCTAGCCCTCATTTCCACCTGTCTAGTCATAGACTCTCGGATACCATCTAGTCATTGAGAAGCAAGGACAAGCAAAAAGGGGATGACACTTTCCGTCATCCCCTTTTTTGTATGGGTTAAAGCAATTAAGCAACTACTTCAAATTGGTCTTTGCCAACGCCACAGAGTGGGCAAACATAATCATCAGGTTGGTCTTCAAAAGCCATACCTTCTACTTCAGGATCATAAACCCAACCGCATACTATGCATACATACTTTTTCATGATATTAATCTCCTTTAGAAACTATATATACATTACATAAGATACTTTATCTAACTTAACTATACCATATATATCGATAGGTATCAATATCTATTTTTATTTTTTTCGATATAATTATTTCCTTACTTTACGTCACCATTTAATTGAATGGCAGGAACGGGGCGGAAGCCGCATAACTCAGCGACGATAGATACTGGGAAGCGGCGTACTTCTTGGTTATAGGCGGTCAAGCTATCATTATAGTCCTTCTCGGACTGTTGAATTTGCTTACTTGCTTTAACCAATTGCTCTTGTTTGGTAGCCAAGTCTTGGTTAGCTTGCAAGTCTTTCATATTGGCTATAACCATGAACATTAAATTCAAACTATCTTCAACCTTGGCGTCTGCTGTCATGAGGCTCTTTAAATCAGTAGCCTCTTTGATGCCCTTATGACCTGTCTTAAAATTATCCACTGTTTCAGGATCATAGTTTGCATAAATCCCCATCTCATCCATAAGAGCTTGACCCAGTTGGGCCCGATTATCCATTTGGTTTTGCAATAGACTATATTGGCTAGCCATTGAATCCTGCATCTTGACCATATTTACGCGTGCTGTCCATCCAGACCAAGCAATGGCCACAATGATTGCAATAACCACCAAAATAGCTTGTCTTTTTAAAAAGCCTTTCATCTTGTCCCCCTCAATTAAATGCTAGCAGCTGCAATCCATTCGTCTATGTCTTGCACGGCCGTATCAATATCTTCATCATAAGCCCCAGCTAATTCTGGATAACGGCAAACTTCAATAGTGTGGAGCATATTTTCATCTCTGTGGTTTTTAAAGGTCCCTACCCAGATTCCAGAAAATTGTGTTTCATACCAAGACACAGGTTGTTCTGTCTCTGTGAATCGAATTTCTACGGTCCCCTTACCAAGTGTTTCTAAAACCTCTACTTGTTCCTCATCAGTAAGGCCTGTTTTTTCCACATATACAGAATATGTTTTATTATTTTCTTTTAAATCTACAAGAGCATGGCGTAATTCTTTAAGAACAGCCTGCACATTTCCATAATTTTGTATCATATAAAGCTCCTCTAAACTACAAAAGGAAGATAACAAGGTTACCTTCCTCTAGTATACACAGAAATAGCTATTTCTTCTATTTTTCTTTTTTCTTATAAGAAACTCCCCAAGAGGCTAATACCTTAAGGACCCGCTCTTTCACATCAGGAAGGACGTTAGCCACTGTCGGACTGGGCTCAAAACCAATCTCTAATGATTCCGGTTCTACGCCGATTACCATAGCATCTTCTAATGGATCTTCCTGCATGTGGCGAATGCGAAGAATATCTTGCATACCCACTTCATGAACGGAGATATGGTCTGTAAAGTATTGTTCTAACTCCCGATGAGGGAACTCATAGACGGTCCCTGGTTCTTCACCACCATTAATGGCATCTACGAGTAGAAGTTTCTTCATCCCTCGCATGTAGGTCAGAAGCTCCATACCCATAGTACCACCATCGATGATATTAATCTCCGGTGTAAAAGTATAGGCGTCACGCAATTCATTGATTACGTGAACGCCTAGACCTTCATCCGTCAATAATATATTTCCCACACCGAGAAGTGTAATTTCCGGATTTTCAAACATCTTATTTATCATCCTCGTCGGATACATTGTAAGTGGATTTGGATGGAAGTACTTCAATATCATCCTGATGAGCTTTGGTATTGAGGTTATCCGCATCGATTGGTTTGTGGGCAAAATACTTCAAACCGGAAATCATAGAGGATACTTCCCCAGATTCTTCCAAAGAATCTTCCCGGAAGCACATATAGACATGGACGATGGTGAAGAACAAGAAGCACCATGCGATGTAATGGTGAATAACGTGTACGTTGTATTCCCCAAATAGGTTATTAATAGGATTGAAGATGAATGACCCCCACCCATTAGGATTGATTTGGAAATACATAGCAAAGCCCGTTACGATGATGGCAAAGAACAGGAAGTACATGCCAAAGTAAGCGGTCCGTGCTAAGGAGTTACGCAACCAATGGTGTTCTTTCTTTTGTGGAATGAACAGATAGTGAAGCAAGGTTTCACGTAGGCCATACCAGTAGCGTCTTTCCCAAGGTCGCGGGAAGAGCCGGTCCCCAGGATGGGTAAAGATGCCGATAAAGTTAATGACAAAGGAAAATGTCAAAATATAGCCTGCAATGAAGTGGATGCGGCGGATGTTTTCCATGGAATACCAGGCACCAACCATAAAGGTTGGTTCTGGTTTACCAAAGATAGCCGCAAAGCCTGGATCACCGATATAGAGGCCAGACCAGAAAAGGGCTGTAACACAAAGCACCATAGTCCAGTGCCAAATGCGTTTCCAAATGGAGAATACTACATAGGCTTTTTTATCGGAGTGAATTAACATAAGAGACTACCTCCCTTATTTGCACAAAGCGTCTGTATTCACAGAAACGATTTGTTTACCTTCTTTGTTGTACAAGTGAGTTGCACATGCCAAGCAAGGGTCGAAGGAATGGATTACCTTAACGATTTCAAGTGGTTTTTCTGGTACTTTTACACGCGTATCGATCATGGCATCTTCATAAGCACCATGTTCCCCTTTAGTTGTACGAGGGCAAGCATTCCAAGTAGAAGGAACGATACATTGATAGTTTTCAGAACGACCATCCTTGATATGAATCCAGTGACCTAGGCCGCCACGAGGAGCATCAAGAATACCAACGCCTTTAGCTTCTTTTGGCCATGTATTTGGATCGAATTTTTCGGAGTTCGCCACGGTTGTATCGCCAGCCTTGATATTGGCAATCAACTTATTGTAGAAATAACGGCTAAGAGCTGCTGCCACTTGTGCATCGAGAGCACGGCAAGCGGTACGACCAACCATCGTTGTCATCCAAACATGAGCTGGCAAGCCCAATACTTTGGATACGGTTTCGATTTGATCTACCATCATCTTTTCAACCCATGTTGGGTTGGTAATGATACCTTGTTTAACCTTAGTGTAAACCACGATGTATTTAGCCAAAGGACCTACTTCTGTAGTACCACCACGGAATACAGGAGATTTAATCCAGGAGTATTTAGCCGCTTCATCCAAGTATTCCCAATTGTCCTTAGAACCGGATTTAGGGCCTGTGTATTTAGGCTCAGTAACGCCATCAATTGGGTTGAGGGCTTCTTCACCATTTGGATATTCAAACCAGGAGTGTTCTACTTCTTCCGCCATGATTTGTGGGTCCATGAAGTCTGGTCCTTCTAATGGGATGAATTTAGCCTTATCCACACCAGCAGCAAAGTTTTCAACTACGCCGTTAGAGCGAACCAAGGATTTTTTGAAGAAGTCACCATTGGAGATGCCTGTGTAAGGTTCATCAGGATAACCACCATAGGACAAGACCCGTTTCTTGGAGAGGCCGCCACCATCAACCATACCTTTTTCAGCATAAATTTTGCCGATAGCCAATAAGTCTGGAAGGTAGAAGTTATTAACGATATCATGAGCCAAGTTAATGGATTCATCAACTGCCCCTAAACGAGCTGTATTCACAGGCGCATTCATATCATTCAAGGAAATGGAGCAAGGCATACCGCCTACGATATAGTGTGGATGAGGATTTTTACCGCCGAATACAACGTGAGGAATAACGATTTCCCGTTGAAGATCCAATACATTGAGGTAGTGGGATACAGCCATCAAATGTACTTCTGGTGGCAACAATTGATAGTCTGGGTGGTCCCACCATTGAGCGGAGAAAATACCCAGTTGACCACCGTCCACAAGCTTTTGCAACTTGGATTTAACCGCTGCAAAGTATTGGGTTGTCGCCTTTGGGAAGGCTTTAGGATAAGCGGAAGTTGTAGACTTAACTTCTTCTGGTTCCAAACCAGATACATTGTAAGTAGCAAGGACTGTGTTTTGAAGAGCCGCTGTAGCCGCAGGATCAGCTTTTAAGGCTTCCAATGGAGACACCCAGTCTAGGGCATGCAAGTGATAGAAGTGAACCGTATGGTCATGAACTTCCAAGGAAGAGTGCATAATATTACGGATGTAGTTAGCATTTTTAGGAATCTCAATGCCCAATGCATCTTCTACAGCACGGAGACAAGCCAAGGCATGAGTGGTTGTACATACACCGCAAATCCGTTGAACGAAAGCCCACAAGTCACGAGGGTCACGGTTCTTTGCAACCAATTCAATACCACGCCAAGCAGTACCAGAGGAAACTGCATCCTCTACTTTGCCTGTGGCTTCATCCATGTTAACTTCAACCCGCAAGTGACCTTCAATACGGGAGATAGGATCAACTACAACGCGTTTCATTAGTGATTACCCCCTTTGTCTGTTGGACCATTATCGTCCCATTTACCTTCTTGACGCATTTTCTTTTCGTCTTTATAGTCTTTTAATCTGGATTTAGCGATAGTAGCCGCACCGTGAATAATAACAGCACCAGTAGCTGCAAAGGCAGCTGCCGTACCGATCGTATCAGCAGTGGTGATAGAGTTAGGCAAAGCTACATCGTCCAAGCGTTTATAGAACGTATCGTTATCCCAGAAACCCTTTTCGGAGCAACCGATACAGCCATGACCGGATTGAATAGGGTAGGACAAGCCGTTCCACCAACGGAGATTACCACAAGAGTTATAAGTCTCTGGCCCACGGCAGCCTACCTTATAGAGGCACCAGCCAGCCTTGGATGCATCATCATCGAACTCTTCAACAAAGAGACCGGAGTCAAAGAAGGCACGACGGTAACAAGTATCATGAATACGGTTACCGTAGAATTGTTTAGGACGACCTTGGCTATCGAGAGGTGGAATTTGTCCGAACAAAGCGTAGGACATGATAACACCAGTCATAACTTCAGGGATTGGAGGACAACCAGGAACGCGAATAATTGGCTTACCAGAAACCACATCATTAACAGCTACTGTGTTTGTTGGGTTTGGTTTTGCTGCTTGGATACCGCCCCAAGAGGAACAGGAACCGTAAGCAATAATAGCAGCAGCCCCTTCAGCTACTTCTTTCAATTGATGTTTGAAAGTCTTGCCGCCTACCATACAGTAAATCCCGTCTTCATCGAGTGGAACCCCACCTTCAACAGCTAGGATATATTGGCCTTTTTTACCAGCGATAAGTTCTTGCAAGTGCCCTTCCAAGGCTGCCCCAGAAGCGGCAGACAAGGTGTCATCGTATTCAAGAGCAATCATGTTAAGGATTACATCGGATGTAAAGGGAGATGAAGAACGGATAAAGGCTTCACTACAACCGGTACATTCGTGCCCATGCAACCAAATAACCGTAGGAAGTTCTTTGGTCTCTGCTGCCTTAACGACAGTATCGAGCATGGTAGGTGGCAAACCGAGCACTGCCGTTAATGCCACGCAAGATTTCATAAAAGTACGGCGACTAAGGCGTCGTTCTTGGAATAAGGACCATAAATTTTTCACTGGTCATGCCTCCTATTCACTACTTAGCTTGCGAAATGCTATAAAACAATTCATAATAACTTGTTTAGTATACCACTTATAGGTCATTCTCAATAATGAAAGCTAGTTATAAAGGATGTCAATCATCTTAATATAGATTTCCTAACTCCCCTTTTAGATGCACACATTACTGATTTGTGTAGGCCTTAGTTTTCCAAGGGTTTACTTAATAATAGATGTCAGCAGCTCT
Source organism: uncultured Veillonella sp. (assembly GCA_934191645.1). Classification (GTDB taxonomy): domain Bacteria; phylum Bacillota; class Negativicutes; order Veillonellales; family Veillonellaceae; genus Veillonella. The sequence goes on from CAKPUJ010000003.1 coordinate 25,344, forward strand.
TCTAATACAGCCGCCTTCTTATAGCCCGCGATGCGATCTAATTCTTTGCCATTTTTATAAGCCACTAGGGAAGGAACGCCCTCCACCTCTTGGGTGAGGAAAACTTCCTTAAGTGTATCTGCATCGACGCTGAAAAACTGAACCTGATTGCCCATTTTATCTGCTACTGCTTCCATTTCAGGTCGCATCACTTGGCAGGGCTTACACCATTCTGCACCGAAATCAACAATGGCAATGCCCTCATTACCGAGAACTTGACTGTTGAATTCTTCTACAGTATTAATTGCTTTAATCCCCATATACTACCTCCATTATCTGTCTATATATTTTTATTTTACAGGATTTGTAAGTAAAAAACGAACGGAAATAATTCGATATAAAAAAGAGCTAAGGTTCATCCAATGATGAATCTTAGCTCTTACGTAAGCTCAAAAGAGGAACAAGCAGTCAATAAGCCGAGTTCTGTACTGCTTACGCAGTGGCGATTATCTTTCTAGGCGTACAGTCGCCTGTACGCTCGAGCGGCACAACCCGGAAGGTCTGCGGGCAACATCAACCCTTCCCTATTCGGCCTTGCTCCGGATGGGGTTTACCGAGCCAGCCTGTTACCAGACTGCTGGTGAGCTCTTACCTCACCTTTCCACCCTTACCACTGATGTGGCGGTTTCCTTTTCTATGGCACTGTCCCTAAGGTTACCCTCGCCAGACGTTATCTGGCATCCTGCCCTGCGGAGCTCGGACTTTCCTCGAATCTTACGACTCGCAATCGCCTTTCGTACTTGTTCTATCCTAGTTTATCATACTTACTCTTGGTCTCCAAGCTAAACGGTCTTAGAAGAAGAAATCTTCTTGTCCCTCAAAGGCAAGGACCGATAGATCCCAACCGTTTTCACTTAAAAGACCCGTCAACTTGTCCTTGAGTCCTTTAGCTACAATTTCTTCAGTTCCAAAGTGGCCTCCATCAACGACTAAGAGGCCTAGTTCTCTAGCCCGCTGGCCATCGTGATACTTCACGTCACCCGTTAGGTAGGCATCGGCTCCCATAGCCTTAGCCCGTCCTAAGAATTCCGCTCCTCCACCAGAACATAGAGCCAATCTTTTAATAACATTGGTTGTTTGACCAGCAAAACGAATCTTAGCATGGGGCAAGGCCTCTTCTAAAAAGAGCTTAAACTGATTTAATGTAAAAGATTCTGGCAAGGTCCCTATACGGCCTAAGTAATGCCTTGCTGTTGGTTCCACCAGGGGGAAGACATCATAAGCCACTTCTTCATAAGGATGAACGTCCCTAATAGCCTCTAAAACTTTAGACAAAAGGTCTTGTGGCACAATAGTTTCCACCCGCTCCTCTTGAACCTCTTCCACCTGGCCCTCCTGACCTAGATAAGGATGTGTCCCTGCCTCAGCTTGAAAACGGCCATCTCCTTTCAAGGAAAAAGAACAATGACTATAGTTACCAATCCACCCTGCACCAGCTTCAGCCAAGGCCTGACGAATTTGATTCCCATGACTAGCTGGCACATATACCACTAATTTATAGTAGTCAGATTGACCTACTGGCACTAAACCAGAACAATTCTCTAAGCCTAATTTGGCCGCTAACATATCATTAAGGCCCCCTCGGGCTATATCCAAATTAGTATGAGCACTATAGACGGCTATATCGTTCTTAATCAATGTTTCCAAAAGCTGTCCCTGGTAAGATCCCAAGTCTATGGACTTAAGCCCCTTAAAGATAAGGGGATGATGACTGATGATCATATTACAGCCTCTATCCATAGCATAGTCTACAGCCTCTTTTGTTAAGTCAAGACTAGTGACAATTCCTGTTACTTGGCGGTCTATAGCCCCCACCATAAGCCCTGGATTGTCCCACGATTCAGCAAGGGACAAGGGTGCCCAAGACTCCATAAGTGTCATTATATCCTTTACACTAGGCATACTATTCACCTGGCCTTATAGGCCTTCCTTTCTAATGTTCTCCAGTTGGTCAATTTCAGCATGGACCATTCTATATTTATGCGTTTCTTCTAGGGCGGGGCCCATGCCATCCAAAGCGCACCGCCGTATGTGAATGAGATGGTCTAGATAGTCTATCCAAGGTTCCCTATCTGACTCTATAACCATTCCGCCTAATTCCCAAAAGAGAGACTTAGGATCTAACGTTTCATAGAGGTTAGCCCCCACCAAAGCACTATCCAGGACCTCAACCCCTTCTAGTGAAGGGTGGCTAACGATTTTATGTTCCCTCACATATTCCTCCAAACGGTCCTTACGGATGGCCAGAAAGGCCTGGTAATATTTCCCCATATCCTTTATGAAGGTATCTCGCACAATCACATACCCCTTGTCCACCATGTAGGACCGGAGTTGCCCTTGCCCGTTTTGAGGTTGTAAGACGTAAAATTCCAAATCTTCCGGGCCACCTTCCACTATGTCCTTCATGAGGAAGCCACCCATGCCGCAGATAACAGCACCCGTTAATTCTCCGGGTCTTGTCATCGTAAGGCCGTCACCTAAGCGGCATTCAATAGAAGTAGACAAATTCCTAGACCGCACATAACGCTCAGCTGTCGCCAGTGGCCCCTGATTAACATCCCCAGCTATGACATGTTGGGCTCGGCCCCGCACCAATAGCTCCACGGCCAAATAGCCATGATCTGTACCTACATCAGCTATAGCCTTTGCCTTTGGAATGAGGGTAAAGACTTTTTCTAGACGACCTGTCATCTTATTTACTTTCATCCTATCCCTCCCCTCTCTTAAGTATTATGAGCAAGAAAATTCGCTTCTACCCTAATTATATTAAAACAAAAAAAGAGAACAGCCTGAGCCATTCTCCTTATATGGTGCGCCCACCTGGGTTCGAACCAGGGACCAATCGGTTATGAGCCGATGGCTCTACCACTGAGCTATAGGCGCAAGTACACCCTATTATACAATGTGCCTAAGACTCCACGCAAGGTAGAGTCTCAAGTCTTGCTAGGATGTTGTTATAAAACTTCCTAAATTAGAGGGAAAGCCGGTTCTAGGGTTAAGCCTAGCTACCGGCTCTATTTCTTATAAGAAGTCTTTAATTTTATCTCGTTTTCCACGGTTCCGTAATTTGGTAAGGGCCTTACCTTCAATTTGGCGAATCCGTTCACGGGTTACATTAAAGTGTTGTCCCACTTCTTCTAAGGTACGTGGCTTGCCATCCTTAAGGCCAAAGCGCAAAATTAACACCTGTTGTTCCCGTTCAGTCAAACAAGAAAATACATCTTCAATTTGTTCCCGCAAAAGGATGTAAGATGCAGCATCATCTGGAGCAATAGCATCTTGGTCTTCGATAAAGTCACCCAAGTGAGAATCTTCTTCTTCCCCAATTGGCGTTTCCAAGGACACTGGCTCTTGGGCAATCTTTTGAATTTCCCGAACTCGTTCTGGCGTAATTCCCATACCTTCTGCAATTTCTTCCGGCGTTGGTTCCCGCCCATTATCTTGCAGAAGTTGTCGAGAAATACGAATCAATTTATTGATGGTTTCTACCATATGAACAGGGATTCGAATAGTCCGAGCTTGGTCAGCAATGGCCCGTGTAATGGCTTGGCGAATCCACCAAGTCGCATACGTGGAGAACTTATAGCCCTTGGTATAGTCAAATTTATCAACAGCCTTGATAAGGCCCAGGTTACCTTCCTGAATCAAGTCCAAGAAGAGCATGCCTCGACCTACATAGCGCTTAGCAATGGATACGACCAAACGCAAATTGGCATCGACCAACTTCTTCTTAGCCTTTTTACCCGTGGAAATCTCCTTATAAGAAGCATCTTCCTTTTCCCCTGCTTCAATTTGCTTAGCTAAGACGATTTCTTCTTCACCGGACAAGAGTGGAACGCGACCGATTTCCTTAAGATACATACGAACAGGATCATCAATATTGACACCTTCATTAACACTCAAGTCAATTTTAATCTTCTTTTCTGGATGCTGTTCTTCTTCATCATCCTTTTCTTCTTCGATATCATCATGAACAGACTCATGTTCATCCGGTTCTTCTGTGACTACATCTATACTAAGTTTATTAAATGTTTCATAGATATCATCCAACCGTTCTACTGTGATTTCTTCTTGATCAGAAAGAGCATCTACAATTTCTTTTTGTGTTAAAGACCCTTCTTTACGCCCCTTTTCAAGAAGCTGTTCAATGATCTCTTCCACTTGACTTTTCTTTGCTGCTTTTCTTGCCACAACACTCTTCCTTTCTTCTATAACGCATATCCCCCCTAGGGTTTTATGCCATCCACAAGCTAACCAGGCTTACGCATAGCCGCTTGTAGGTTTTTAATTTCCTTTTGTATTTCCTGACACTTATGTAATTCGACAAGGAAGGACCTATCTCCTGCCCGCTTTAATTGGTCGGCTTGCATGGAATGTACTTTATATTGGTCTTTTAAAGATTTCAAACGAACAGACCCAATTAAGGCATAGAGGGCTTCCTCTGAAAGGCCCGACCTATCAGCCACCATGAGACGGGCATATTCCTGCCGAGCTAGATTAGACAGCTTAGCCTCTATGGCCTCGCCTGTGAGGCTACCCGTCTCCTCTAAGACTGCAACAAGAGCCCTAATTAACTCCTGATGGTGGGGACTAGCAAAGTCTTCTACCAACATGAACTGAAGAGCCTCTGACAGACAATGTGGATTATCCATCATAAGCATAAGGAGTTTATCTTCATCATCTGATGCAACCCGATTCAGCGCCTTAGGCTCTTCCTCTTCTGTCACCAAATGCACGTCACCCTTCTTCAGAAATTCTCGAAAGTAGCCATAAATAGTAGAATTATCCAACCAAAGAGGCATGGCCAAAGACCGCAACATGGCCTCTCGTCTAGGTTCAGAATGATCCTTAGCTATATAAGGGAAGAGTTTAGACAAGATGGCTTCTTTGCCCTCTCTCGTATTGGTATCATGACCAATCAGCGCCTCATTTAAAAGGTAGTCAAAGGGCTTAACTGCCTCTGACACCAAGGAGCGAAAGGCATCCGCCCCATGATTACGCACATAATCATCAGGGTCTTTACCATCAGGCATGGCTAAAACCCGTACCTTAAAGTCCGTATTTTGCAGGAGGTCTATAGCCCGCTTAGCCGCCTTTTGGCCGGCCCCATCCATATCGTAGGCCAAAACGATTTCCTCAGCCTGCCTAGACAAGAGCTTGCCATGGTCCACTGTGTAGGCGGTTCCCAAGGAGGCCACCACATTGGTGACCCCCTTGTTATGGGCAGAGATAACGTCCATATAGCCTTCCACTAAAATTGCTTGTTTAGACTGGCGGATAGACTTATAGGCGTGGTCAAAGGCAAAAAGGTTCTTCCCCTTATCAAAAATAGGCGATTCAGGGGAGTTCATGTACTTGGCCATGGACTTATCATTATCCAAGATTCGTCCCCCAAAACCTATAGTCCGTCCGCGCCCATCATGGATAGGGAAAATGACACGATTGCGAAAGAAATCATAGGTCTTGCCTTCAGACTGGCGGATTAAATGAAGTTCTAAAAGGGTCTTCTCTTCTACCCCATGGTCCTTAAAGGCCTTATAAAGTTTATCCCAAGAATCGGGAGCAAAACCCAAGTTAAAAGACTCAATCGTATCTCTTGTAAGGCCTCGTTGTAAGAGGTAATCAAGGCCAGGCTTACCCATTTCCGTCTTGACAAGACAGTTATGGAAAAAGCGTTCTGCCATTTGATTTACCTCATACAGACGTTGTCGATGAGCTTCACGAGCCTTTTGTTGAGGAGTCATAACTTCTTCTGGAAGGGGGATATTAGCCCGATGGGCTAGTTTTTCCAGGGCTTCCGGGAAGGTGAGGTGTTCGTAATTCATGAGAAAGGTAATTACATTACCACTAGCACCGCATCCAAAACAATGGTAAAAGCCCTTGTCTGGCCGGACGCTAAAGGAGGGAGATTTCTCTCCGTGGAAGGGACAACAAGCCCAGTAATTCTGCCCTTTTTTCTTGAGGGAAATATGCTCGGATATGACTGCCGCAATGTCATTGGCATCTATGATTTGTTGTTTTAATTCATCGCCGAAATAACGAGCCATAATCCATCACCTTCCTCTAATCCATAGACTTTAATTATATCAAATTTATGTCCTAACTCAAAATATATAAGTTGACTCTATCTACTTATTTATAATTCGTCAAAAATCCTCTATTTTCCTACAAAAAAATAAGGTTGCCAAAGGCAACCTTATTTCAATAATCTTATTTTGCATAATCCACGGCGCGAGATTCACGGATAACCACCACTTTGATTTGGCCTGGATAATCCAATTCCTCTTGATAGCGCTTAGCGATATTTCTAACCAGTAGTTTGGACTCTGCATCATCCACCGTATCTGGTTTAACCATAACGCGTACTTCTCGACCGGCTTGAATAGCAAAGCACTTTTCAACACCGTCGAAGGATTCTGCAATCTCTTCCAACTTGGTTAAACGCTTGAGGTAGTTTTCCAAAGTTTCCCGACGAGCCCCTGGACGAGCCGCAGAGATGGCATCAGCAGCAGCCACTAAAACCGCTTCTACGCACTTAAACTCTTCATCACCATGATGGGCACCGATGCAGTTTAGAACCAGTTCCCCTTCCCGGTATTTACGAGCAAAGTCAACGCCGATCTCAACATGAGAGCCTTCCATTTCATAGGTAAGAGCCTTACCGATGTCATGAATGAGGCCGCCCCTCTTAGCCAACTGTACATCACAGCCTAATTCCGCAGCCATGACCCCAGCTAGGTGGGCTACTTCTACAGAATGTTGGAGAACATTTTGGCCATAGGATGTACGGTACTTGAGGCGACCCAAAAGTTTTACGATTTCTGGGTGCAAGCCGTGAACATCCACATCAAAGGTAGCTTGTTCCCCTGCTTCCTTAATGGATTGATCCACTTCCTTTTGAGCCTTAGCAACCATTTCTTCAATGCGTGCTGGATGGATACGACCATCAACGATAAGTTTTTCCAGAGCTATACGAGCTACTTCCCGACGCATAGGGTCGAAACCAGAGAGGATAACTGCCTCTGGAGTATCATCAATAATAAGGTCAATCCCCGTCAATGTTTCTAAGGCCCGAATGTTACGGCCTTCACGACCGATAATACGACCCTTCATTTCATCATTTGGAAGAGCTACGACGGACACTGTCGTTTCCGCCACATGATCAGCAGCACACCGCTGAATGGCAGCCGCGATAATGTTACGAGCATTCTTATCAGCTGTATCCTTAGCTTCTTGTTCCATATCGCGAATCATAACTGCCGTTTCATGGCGAATTTCTTGTTCTACATTGGTCAAGAGGCTAGTACGAGCTTCATCAAAGGACATGCCGGAGATTCGTTCTAATTCACCCATTTGTTTTTTGTAGAGGGCCTCTACTTTTTGGCGATTAGCATCGATGTCCGCTTCTTTTCGATGAAGACTTTCTTCTTTTCGTTCGATTGTATCTAACTTTTTATCGAGAGCCTCTTCCTTTTGAAGAATGCGGCGTTCCATGCGTTGTAATTCATTGCGTCGTTCTTTATTATCCCGCTCTGCATCTTGGCGAAGTTTATGGATTTCTTCCTTAGCTTCTACAAGGGATTCCTTCTTTTGGGCCTCTGCTTGTCGACGACCATCTTCCACAATCCGTTGAGCCTGAACTTCAGCCTGATTAAGCTTACCTTCCGCAATATTTTTACGGGTAAAGTAGCCCACTCCTAAGCCGATAAGAACCATGACGACAGCAATAATACTGTACTCTAAAATAATAGTCACCTCCTTTGGTAAAAAAAAAGAGACCGAATAGTCTCGGCCTCCATAAGTTTTGCCGTATTTTTATTAACTAGAATTAAATTAATAAGCCTTATTAAGGCACCTTATATTCTAGTCTCTACCCTCTCTTATGTCAAGAATAGAGCTCATCAATAACGGCTCGAATCGAGTTCATACCAAAGCCTCGATTACGCAGTATAGATATAATTTTTTCTTGCCCCACAGGAGGCTCTTGGTCTAAGCCATACTTGCGTTCAATAACACGAAAGGCCGCCTGCCTTTCGTCGTAATCATCCAAGTGTTGGCCTGGCTCCAAGCCCCGTAGACGCATTTTATTTTTAATGTAGAAAAGACCTCGCTTACATTCCCTCTTGTAAAGATTAGCCACCTGTTCTGCCAGTCGGTCATCATTGATGTAATCATACTCTATCAATTTGGCCTCAACCTGGTCTATCAACTTACTCGGAATTCCCTTACGGATCATCTTCTGTCTAAGTTCATAGGAGGATAAGAAACGGGGTGCTAAAAAACGTAAGGCTTGGTCCATAGCTTTTTCATAGGTATGCTCTTGTTCCTCACTAAGCATTATTCTTGTTCTTCTTCTTGACCAACTACGTCAAACTCTTCTGGTTCTACCGCAAGGGTGTCGCGAATGATGCTATCAATTTCATTGGCCACTTCTGGATGCTCAGCCAAATAAGCCTTAGCAGCTTCCTTGCCTTGCCCCATCCGTTCCCCTTCATAGGAGTACCAAGCACCAGATTTCTTAATGATTTCCATAGTAACTCCAATATCAATCAAAGTTCCTTCTTTGGAAATCCCTTGACCGTACATGAGGTCAAATTCTGCAGTCTTAAATGGTGGTGCCACCTTATTCTTAACGACCTTAACCTTAGTGCGAGCACCAATGTTCTCATTATTCATCTTAATGAGTTCACCCTTGCGCACATCTAAGCGTACGGAAGAATAGAATTTCAAGGCGCGACCACCAGTTGTAGTCTCCGGATTACCAAACATAACACCAACTTTTTCACGCAATTGGTTGATGAAAATAACCACGGTTTTAGACTTGGAGATAATGCCTGTTAGTTTACGCAAGGCCTTAGACATAAGCCGAGCTTGTAAACCTACGTGAGCATCTCCCATTTCACCTTCGATTTCAGCCTTAGGCACTAGGGCTGCTACGGAGTCAACAACCACAATATCAACAGCACCAGATCGTACTAGGGCTTCTGTGATTTCCAAAGCTTGTTCACCATTATCTGGTTGAGAAATTAATAGGTTATTAATATCTACACCCAAATTACGAGCATAAACAGGATCAAGGGCATGTTCTGCATCTATGAAGGCCGCAACGCCACCAGCCTTTTGCGCTTCCGCAACGGCATGAAGTGCTACCGTCGTCTTACCAGAAGATTCTGGGCCATAGATCTCAACCACCCGACCACGAGGGAATCCGCCTACACCTACAGCGATATCAATAGCGAGGGAGCCAGATGGAATAACCTCTACATTCATGCGATCTGCTGCTTCACCCAAGCGCATGATAGCACCCTTACCAAAATCTTTTTCAATTTGCTTTAATGCATTGTCCAATGCTAATTGTCTACCGTCAGCCATGGATCTACCTTTCTATTTATAAAGCGCTATGCGCAACCATCGCAAAGGAGGTATACACCTCTTTAATCTATGAGACTATTATACATCATATTTCTATTTTTGCGAACATATTTTCGAATTAATTTTAATTGAGTACCTCTTCATCCTTAATGTAGGTGTAAAGGAAATAGAGGGCAGACTCTGCCGCTGCTTGCCGCACTTCTTCCCGGTCTCCTATAAAAATTCTCTTATAGGTCCGCGTCCCATGTGGGCCCGCTACGGCAAACCAGACGAGCCCTACCGGTTTATCAGTACTGCCCCCTCCAGGGCCGGCTATACCCGTGGTAGATACACCATAGGTAGATTGGGTCACTCGGCAGGTTCCTTCCGCCATGGCCTTAGCCACTGGTTCTGATACCGCTCCATAGGCATCTAAAAGTTCTTGTGGCACCCCCAAAACATTATGTTTGACCTCATTGGAATAGGATATAATCCCACCGTTAAAATATTCACTAGATCCTGGTGTATTGCCTAACCGTTTACCTACTAATCCCGATGTACAGGACTCAGCTGTAGCCACCATATGTCCAGACCCTGTTAATAGGGTCTTGAGTAGATCTTCAAGAGGAAGATCTAAGGTTCGGCCTACATGTTTACCCAATCGTTCGAAAATAATATCATCCCAAGGCTCTAGGAGGGCCTCTGCTTGCTCTACATCTTTAGCCTTAGCCGTAATCCTAAGCTCTATGTAACCATTTTTAATGAGAAAGGCTATGGTTGGGTTAGATTGCCCTTCTACCAAATCCTTAAAACAGTCTTCCAAGACTGCTTCGCCTAATCCATAGATGGCATAGCGGTGAGAATGAATAAGACCCTGTGATCCAAAATGTTGATCCAAATAGGAAAGAAGGCCATCTGTAAACATGGCCTTCATTTCACCAGGAGGCCCTGGTAATAGGATATAGGTGGCCTCAGCCCCCTCGTAGATTACCCCAGGAGCTATACCAATAGGATTTTCCAAAAGCCCTGCTCCCTTGGGAAGAATGGCCTCCCGACGGCTAGCTACAGGCGGCGCCTGGCCAATCCGTTGGAAGGACCTTTGGATAAGCTTCATAGCCTCCGGATTCAGGACCATATCGATGTTCTGAGAGGCCGCCAGGCAATCTCTGGTGATATCCCCTTGGGTTGGGCCTAAGCCACCTGTGACAATCACAAGATCAGCTCGAGTGCCCGCCAAGTCAAAGGCGGCCTTCATGCGGTCCCTGTTATCCCCTACCACACTCTGGTAGGCCACAGTATATCCCTTCTTGTTCAATTGAGTAGCTAGCCAAGAAACATTAGTATTAATTTGGTCACCTAGCAGCAATTCAGAACCTGTAGAAATTAACTCTACGATCATCCTATCACCTAATTTCTTTATATAAGAAGGCCCTTAGTGGGTTTCCTCTATCTATGATTCTTAGTCAACTCAATCAATTTCGTTCACCACAACATCATAGGCAAAGCCTTGTTCCACTTCAACCTTAATAATATCTCCCTCGGAGAGGTCTGGGCGAGCATTCTCTAAGAACATGTTGCCATCCACATCTGGTGCTTGGCACATGAGACGGCCCTTAGCCAACCGTTGGCCTGCTTCCTCTTCAATCTCCTCTACCATAGCTTGGTGGATAGTCCCTTCCAAGTCTCGGTTATTTTCTTCGGAAATAGCCGCTTGGATAGCCATAAGTGTATGGTAACGTTCTTCCTTAACCGCTTCTGGTACTTGATCTTTCCGTGCGCCAGCAATGGTCCCTTCCTCTTGGGAGTACGTAAATACGCCCATATTATCAAACTTAATGTCCTTAACGAATTGGCATAACTCCTCAAATTGTTGGTCGGTTTCCCCTGGGAACCCGACGATAATAGAAGTCCGAAGGGTAACATGATCAGATACTGCACGAATCTTTTTAAGGAGGGTCTCAATGTCTGACCGAGAATCACGACGGTTCATATCCTTCAAAATTTCATCATTAATATGTTGGAGTGGAATATCCACATAGTTAGCAATCTTAGGTTCATGCACGATAAGGTTCAAGAGTTCGTCAGAGAAGTAAGTTGGGTAGAGGTAGAGCATACGAATCCACTCAATCCCTTCTACCTTGGTCAAGGCTTTCAAAAGGTCAGTCAATAGTGGCTGTCCATCGGCAGATAAGTCAATCCCATAGGAGGTCGTATCTTGTGCAATGAGAACTATTTCTTTTACCCCCATTGAAGCCAAGCGCTTAGCCTCTGCCAAGATGGATTCCATGGTACGGGACCGGAAGGCTCCGCGCACCTTAGGGATGATACAAAAGGTACAGCCATTGTTACAGCCTTCTGCAATTTTAATATAGGCTGAATAGCGTGGCGTTGTTTGCATGCGAGGCATGCGCTCATCATAGATATTAGTCATATCATCCATGATAGAGATACGATTCCCCTTATCAATGGAATCCAAGGCATCCATAATACGGTTCCAAGCACCAGTCCCGATGAGGGCATCAATTTCAGGGATTTCCTTAAACAGTTCATCTTGGTATTGCTGACTCAAGCAACCAGCTACAATGAGGCCCTTGCAAGCACCTGTTTGCTTATATTGAGCCGCTTCCAAAATAGTATTAATAGACTCTTCCTTTGCCTTTTCAATAAAGGTACAGGTATTGATGATAATGAGATCAGCTGTAGACAAGTCCTCTGTTATTTCGTAGCCGTCTTCCTTCAGGAGGCCCAGCATAACCTCTGTATCAACTAGATTTTTAGCACAACCAAGACTGATGTAACCTAACTTCTTTTCCATGAATTTCCTTTCTTATTAATGGGAAAACCGCACTTGCTTAAGCCATGTATCCAATAATTGCTTCTTGCCTTCCACCGTATAGCCACCCTGGGTATTAAAGAGAACCAAACCATGTCCCAAAGAATCCACCGGATCTGCTACTTCTGGATTAGTAAATACGAATGCATAGCCATTGACCGCCATATCTAGATTGGTTTGTTTCGCTAAGAGCCAATTGACAAAATTAACAGATTCTTCGTATTGTTGGGTAGATTTTAATACACCCGCACCAGTCAAATAGTAAGGGGTTCCATCCTGAGGGAAGATCAACTTCACTGGATAGCCCTGCTTTGCATAGGCTTGACCATCGGAGTAATTACCAATGCCTACATTAACTTCATTAAGGCTTGCTAGACGAATCGGTGTATCTAGGTACTTAGCATGCTGAGTAATATGCTCTTCTAGCGCCTTCATATAATTCAGCGCCCCCTCTTCCCCTTCTGTTTCTACAAAGGAGTACAAGATATTAGCGGCTGATTCAGCTGCCATATAGTCGGTCATCACAACCGTCCAAGGTCCTGGTTTAGCCAGGGTAGACCAGGTGGTAATAAACTGTCCCAACTGATTATAATATTGTGTATTTTGAGTAAAGATAATAGGGTCGTACCAAGTTCCCACCCAAGCGCCATTATCATCTTTAAATTGAGGCGGTACTAGGTCTATAGTTTCCGAATACATACCCAAGAGGTGATGGCCCTTAGCCCCTAAGACCAAATTATCCTTCGAGGTAAGAATGATATCCCCCTCCTGGTCCAAGTAGTTAGGATTCATGCGACGAGCCATTTGCGCACCAGTCAAAGGCATGATTTTAACCCGAACCTGCCGTTCTACTTGGTACTTATCCGCTATAAAACTAGTTAAATTATTAGGCAAGTCCGTATAGATGGTGATAGTTGCCTTAATAGGTACATCTGGACTGGCTTGGGATTGCTGGTAGGAGTACCAGAAGCCAAAGGCCATCATGAGGGCCACAAATAGGCCCAAAGCTGCCATAGAACGCCAGCGACTCATAGATGCTCTCCTCTCTCTATTTGACGCAGGAATAGTTCTTTCCTGCTAAGTTTCCTATCAATCAAGTCCTATACCATATAGGCATTAAGGTCTTGCTTTTCCCACAAAGGTACGGCGACCATGTATAGGTTTATTCCCCTTTTTAGGATGTCCATAATGGGTCCCATCTTCCTTAGACCGACCCATCCCCTTAGGGCTAGTATGCCGGTCTTGTCCCCGCATAGGTTTACGATTAGCCTGCCCTTTATTATCACCCTTATGACGACCAATAGGGCGCGGCGGAATTAGGCACTGAGGGCCAAAGCCAATAAGGTCTTGGCGGTTGGCCTTGATTAAAGCTTCCTTAACCAAATCATAATTATCCTTATTACGATACTGCATGAGGGCTCGTTGCATGGCCTTGCCACGCCCCTTCTTCTCTACAAAAACAGGCTTACCATCTAATGGATTAATCCCTGTGTAATACATACAAGTAGATAAAGATCCAGGGGTAGGAATAAAGTCCTGTACCTGTTCTGGATACATGCCTTGATCTCTAAGAAACTCAGCCAACTCAATAGCATCGTCCAAGGTACAACCTGGATGTGAAGACATGAAATAAGGAACAAGATATTGCTTTTTTCCCAACTGACGGTTAGCTTCTTCAAACCATTGCTTAAAGGTCAAAAATTCTTCTTTACCCGCCTTACCCATCATGGTAGTAACCCGCTTAGAAATGTGTTCTGGCGCGACTTTAAGCTGACCAGATACATGGTATTGGCAGAGTTCCTTGACGAAGGCTTTATTATTATCAGCCAACACATAATCGTAGCGAAGACCGGATCGAACAAAGACCTTTTTAACCCCCTTAAGAGACCGAATTTTACGGAGGAGATTGAGGTAGTCGTCATGATTGGTATTGAGATTGTCACAAGGTTCTGGAGCCGCACAGGTACGACCGCGGCAAGCACCATAAACAGCCTGCTTATCACAGGCTAGGTGGCGGAAGTTGGCTGTTGGCCCACCCACATCGTGAATGTAACCTTTGAAGTTATCCAAAGAAATCATCCGTTTAGCCTCATCAATCAAAGATTGATGAGAGCGATTTTGGATAATCCGGCCTTGATGATTAGTAATAGCGCAGAAGGAACAAGAGCCAAAACAACCCCTGTGTGATACCAAGGAAAACTGTACTTCCGACAAGGCTGGAACACCGCCACAGCTATCGTACTTAGGATGCCATGTCCGTGTATAAGGCAGGTCATATACATCGTCCATTTCCTCTTGGGTCAATGGTAAGGCTGGCGGATTTTGCACCAGATAGCGGTTGCCATGCGCCTGCACTAGACGGCGCCCATAATAAGGGTCTTGTTCATCGTATTGGAGGCGGAAGGCATCGGCAAAGGCCATCTTATCGGCCTTAACCTCTTCAAAGGAAGGACAGATAACAGAATCCCCCTGAGGAATATCCTTGCTAATGTAGCAAATGCCACGGATATCCCTAAGATCTTCATGCCAAGTTCCCTTATCCAAGGCCTGCGCTATATCGACAATCTGCTTTTCTCCCATACCATAGACAAGGATGTCCGCCTTAGCATCAAACAGAATAGATCCCCGAACTTTATCGGACCAATAGTCATAGTGAGCAAAACGGCGTAGAGATGCCTCGATACCTCCAATAACTATCGGCACTTGAGGAAAGGCCTCTCGCATGCGGTTGGCATAGACTAAGGTAGCCCGATCTGGGCGATGACCAGCTTCCCCACCAGGGGAATAGTCATCTTCCCGTCGCACCTTCTTAGCAGCGGTAAATTTATTGAGCATGGAATCCAAGTTACCTGCTGTAACTAGGGAGGCTAAGCGAGGCTTACCCAGTTTTTTAAAGGACTCTACATCATGCCAATCAGGCTGATCGATAATCCCTACGCGATACCCTTTCTTCTCCAAATAACGACCGATGACGGCTGCCGCAAAAGAAGGGTGATCTACATAGGCGTCACCACTAATGAGGACGAAATCCAACTCATCCCAGCCTAAGGCCTTCATTTCTTCTGGCTCTGTAATTAAAAATCGTCCCATCCTACTATCCTCTTATACAATTAACCAAGCTAGAAAGGCTAGCAAGATGATCGCAATCACGCAGGTCAAGAGCAAGTTGCGGCTGGACCCCAATAAGCCTTGAGATTGGGTATCTTCTACCCGTGCCAAGGCTCCTGGCCGGCCTCCTTCTAAGCTCCCATCTTCAAGAGCCGCTTGTAAAGGCATTAAGGTCTGTCCCGATTCATGTTCTTGCTTATAAATCACGATTAAGCGCTTACCATTAAGACCTAGAAAATTACCATAATTACGAATGAACCCCTTTGTATATACATGACCGGGAATGATATCGTAATTACCCTCTTCTAGGGCCTCTAAGTAAGCAGACCGGATGTGAAGACGCTGTTCTACATCCTTATATGTCAAGCCACGACGCATCCGTTCGCGCCGTAACTCTTCCCCTAATTGAGTCACGCTCCATGCTCCTTATTGATGGGTATCCCCTTGGGATTGCCCCTTACTAAAGTAGGTTTCTTTAACTTGGGCTGGGGTCATCAAAATTTCCCGAGCCTTAGCCCCATTAGAAGGGCCAACAATTTTCATATCTTCCATCATATCAACCAAACGGGCTGCTCGGGTATAACCGATACGGAAACGCCGTTGCAACATGGACACAGAGGCTTGGCCAGTTTCCATGATGACATCTACGGCTCGTTCGAAATACTCGTCCGCCATAGGGTCTAACTTATCCTCGCTAGCTTCTTCTTGTACAGGCTCTTCCTTAGTCACTTCATCGTTATAGGAAGGTTTACCTTGTCCCTTAACGAAATCTACCAAGTGTTCTACTTCATCATCGGAAATGAATGCCCCTTGAATACGTACAGGCTTGTTAGCCCCAATTGGGCTAAAGAGCATATCCCCCTTACCTAAGAGTTTTTCAGCTCCTCCCACATCTAAAATAGTTCGAGAGTCAATTTGAGTCGCTACAGCAAAGGAAATGCGGGAAGGTACATTAGCCTTAATAAGGCCTGTAATAACATTTACCGATGGTCGTTGCGTAGCCAAAATCATATGAATCCCCGCAGCTCGTGCTTTTTGCGCCAAACGAACGATAGATTCTTCAATATCTGCTGGCGCAGTCATCATAAGGTCTGCCATTTCGTCAATAACAATCAAGACAAGAGGCATAGCTTTATCGGAATAACGTTTATTGTATTCTTCCAACTTGCGGACACCCAGGGTGGCAAAGGTGCGGTAACGAGATTCCATTTCCCTTACGGCCCAGCGAAGAACAGCAGAGGCCTTCTTCATATCTGTCACCACAGGGGCCATCAAATGCGGTATGTCGTTATAAACGGATAGTTCTACCATTTTAGGGTCGATGAGAATCAACTTTACTTCATCAGGTTTACGATTAAATAAGATAGATGAAATGATAGTATTGATACAAACCGATTTACCAGATCCAGTAGAACCCGCTACTAACAGGTGAGGCATCTTAGCCAAGTCCGTAATGACAGGCTTACCTGCAATATCCTTACCTAAACCAACAGGAATACCTCCTACAGCCTTTTTAAAGTCTTCGCAATCCAAGACATCCCGCAAGTGAACTGCAGCAACAGTCTTATTCGGCACCTCAATACCTACGGCAGACTTGCCTGGAATCGGCGCTTCCATACGGATGTCCGTAGCGGCTAAGGCCATTTTTAAATCATCTGTTAGGTTGACAATCTTAGATACCCGGGTACCAGGAGCTGGTTGAATTTCATACCGTGTTACCGCCGGACCCTGAGTGGCATTGACTACATGAGCAGTCAATCCAAAAGACTTAAGAGTTTCTTCTAGAATAGCTGCATTGTGAGCTACTTCTTCCCCCATTGCAGCTGGTCTTGCAGGCCCCTTGGAGAGAATGTCCAAGGATGGGAAGTGGTAAGGTGCCTCAATACGACGGATCACTTCTCCGTCCTTAGAAACAGTAACATCTGCGATATCTTGACTAGCTCCAGCGACAGCACCCAAAGGAACACTTGGAAGCGCGTCTACACTACTAGTCCCCTCTGTGGATGAGAAATGATTAGCCACAAATGGCCGTCCTTCTTCCCCTCCCTCAGTGCTTACGTAATCATCGGAATCGTCGTAATCCATAGGATTAGAATCATCCTCATAATCCTCACCTTGATCCCCATAAGCATAGGAAGACTCATCATCATAGTCTGCATCAGGTAGGTATTCAGGACTTGGATCTTCGTAGTCAGAATGTACATAAGTAGCCTCTTGGGCAGTCTCTTCCAAAGGTTCTCCTAAAGGGCTAACTTCACCAACCGGTTCAGCTATTTCAGGCTCTATATCAGACGTCCCGACCTCAGGACTCCCCGCTTCCACAGACCCTTTAGACAAGGTGCTCGCACCTACTGTAGCAAGGGCTGCCGCTGCAGCCTTTTGGTAGGCCAAGGATGAATTCCCAGAGGAATTCTTTACTTCTAAAGTCTCTTTAACCGGCTCTTCTTGGGATTGTTTTTCCTTGGAAATCTCTAACTCTTGCTCTGGGTGTTCTCCTTTGAAACTGTCATCCTTAGCTTGATTATAGATAGCCCGTCTTTCCTTTCGTTCCTCATTCCATTCATCAAAGCGGTCTTT
Source organism: uncultured Veillonella sp. (assembly GCA_934191645.1). Classification (GTDB taxonomy): domain Bacteria; phylum Bacillota; class Negativicutes; order Veillonellales; family Veillonellaceae; genus Veillonella. The sequence goes on from CAKPUJ010000003.1 coordinate 43,252, forward strand.
CACTTCATAAGCCTTATCCACGGCCGCTTCCTTAGCGGCATTGATATGAGGTTGCGCCTTGTCCTTAGTCAGGTGCAGGCCCTTTCTAAGAGATTTATTAGATACCACAATACCGCATACAATGATAAGGATAACATCGAGGAATATAGATCCTACATTACCAAAGATTGTCCGCAGTCCAAAGGCAATAAAACCGCCAACAAGCCCCCCATTCATAGGAAAGAAGGATGGCTCTAATTCACGGCCGTAATCCACACAAACCAAGCTAATAAAGGCTAATGCAAAGAAGAAGAGAAGGCCTGCTCCTAGGCGGCGACGGTTGATGGATGGCCACGTATCCTTATAAAAAATACGCCAGCCCAAATAGAGGACAAAGGCCGCTACGATAAGGCCACCCATGCCGAAGCCATAGCGGAAGAAGCCAGTAATAGCATCTCCCACAAAGCCCATGTCTACGCCCAAATAGCCTCCAAAGCCGATCAAGGCAAAGGCAAGCAACAAGAGGCCTCGAACCTCCTTGCGCAAAGAAAAGCCCTGTTTTGCGGTGGACTTATTTCGGCTTGCAGTTGTTTTACGACTTCTAGTCGTCTTTTTTCGAGTACTTTTTGTGCTCGTTTTTTCTCCTGCCATTCTATATCCCCTTAAGACTATAAGACTCAAAATATTGTAAATTTAGCATTTAATTATACCATATATGGTAGTTTATGAGTATAGTTTTTCATGTATCCTTAATAAAAAGGAGCTTTCTCCCCTCCCCCACCGAACCTAAGGTAGCCAAAATGTATCGCAGTAAAAATCCTCCCTCTAGGCATCTGGGTTCATAGACCCTACCGCCCAAATAGGAGGATACGTTTCCTATGTATAAAAAGGAGTCATAACACCATAGTGAGACGACCCTATTTTTTTCTCTCTTCCCAAGCCTTATGAAGGATAGCTTCCTGCCCATGATCAACCGCTTGGTAATAGCTAGCCCCTAGTAGTGGGTCTGGTAGATACTGCTGGTCTACCCAGCCACTAGGATGATTATGTGGGAGGTCATATCCCTTGCCATGCCCCAAGTCCTTGGCACCACTATAATGGCTGTCCCGCAAATGAGCTGGAACTGGGCCACACTGCTTGTGACGCACATCCGACAAAGCGCGATCAATAGCCAAGTAGGCAGAATTTGATTTTTCTGCTAAGGCTACATAGGAAGCTGCTTCTGACAAAATAATACGCGCTTCAGGAAAACCCACCATATGAGCTGCCTGAGCTGCTGCATTGGCCACTACTAGGGCCTGTGGATCTGCTAATCCCACATCTTCGGCTGCGCAAATAAGGATACGACGAGCTATAAAATTAGGGTCCTCTCCGGCCTCTATCATGCGGGCCAAATAATGAAGGGTTGCATTAACATCCGATCCCCGCATAGATTTAATAAAGGCAGAAATAGTGTCATAATGATTATCCCCCTTCTTATCATAGGAATAGACACGACGCCCCAAGACCTTTTCTAGCGCCTCTTGGGTCAAGACCTCTCCTGCTTTAACCATAGCAACGGCCTGTTCCAAAATATTAAGGGCCATACGAGCATCCCCATTTACAAAGGCACCAATGGTCAAGAGAACCTCTTGATCAGCGGTAACTCCTTTAGCGCCTAGCCCCCTATCAGAATCTTCCAAGGCCCGGCGCAAAAGTCCTCCTATGGCTTCTGGGCTCAAACTTTCAAGGGTAATAAGGCGAAGGCGACTCAAGAGAGCCCTATTAACTTCAAAGAAAGGATTTTCCGTCGTAGCCCCGATAAGAACGATTGTCCCATCTTCTACACAAGGCAATAGGACATCTTGTTGTCCCTTATTAAAACGGTGTATTTCATCCAGAAACAGGATAGTACGCTGTTGAAAAGACCGGATATATTTTTTGGCCTCTTCAATGACGGACCGCAATTCAGAAATACCCGTATTGGTCGCATTCAACTGTATAAAACGACTATGACTCATAGCCGCTATAATCCCTGCCAGGGTCGTTTTTCCTGTCCCAGAGGGCCCATAAAAGAGCATGGAAGGAATAGTATCTTGATCCAGCATGGCCCGCAAAAAACTCCCCTTACCAACAGCCTTGTCCTGTCCATAGAAATCATCCAAACTAGTTGGTCTCATACGAACTGCCAAAGGCTCAAAGGCACGGCTTTGCAAGTCATCAAATAAGCTGTCCATCTATATCTCCTAACTAAAAAAACCGCTTCAAGAGCGGTTAGAAATAAGCCCCACCGTGCCGTTTGCAACGCTGACTTTTGATCCTGCGTACAGCAGGTGGGTGTCCTATTTCATCCTTTGCCATCCCCAAGGGGCACCACGCCAGATGAAAGACCAGACTCCCTATGTAAATGTGTTGGCTCAAAAACATCAGCGTCACACGCACACAGCAGGGTTATCTTTATGGCCTAATCATAGCATTAGGTCCCCCCAATTTCAAGGCCTTATAGAAAGAAAACTATAAATTTTTTATTAGCTCTTTAAACACTTTAAAAAGAGATCTCTTACAGGGCATCTTTCCCTATATAAACAGCCTAGTCACCCAAGAAAAAATCCGTCAGGTCTTGGTGATAATCCTGATACAATTACCACCTAGATCTAACGGATCCTGAAATAGGATGAAGATTAAACGAGCTTTTCTTTATCCTCTTTTGTTTCGGTTTTGATATGCAATTCTTTCAGTTGCTTAGGAGCTACTTCAGAAGGAGCTTGCGACATGATATCCGTAGCGGATTGTGTCTTAGGGAAGGCAATAACATCGCGGATGGATTTGCGTTTAGCCATCAACATAACCAAACGGTCTAGGCCAAAGGCACAGCCACCATGAGGAGGGGCCCCGAATTGGAAGGCATCCAACATGAAACCGAATTTTTCACGGGCTTCTTCCAAAGTAAGACCAATTGCTTCGAACACTTTTTCTTGAATGTCAGATTGGTAAATACGGAGGGAACCGCCACCGATTTCCACCCCATTAAGTACCATATCATAGGCGATAGCCTTAACATTACCTTGGTCGGTCTTGAGGATATCCAAGTCTTCATGGCGAGGCATGGTGAACGGATGGTGCATCGCAGTATAGCGTTTTTCATCCTCATTGTATTCGAACATTGGGAAGTCTGTTACCCAAGTGAAAGCCAACTTATCTTGGTCAATCATGTTACGGCGGCGAGCCATTTCTAGGCGAAGTTCGCCCAAGGCACGAGCCACTGTAGCAGGCTTATCAGCAATCATTAGCAAGAGGTCACCAGGTTTAGTGTCCGTATGAGCAAATAAATTGCGGATAGTATCTTCACCCAAGAATTTCATGATTTGAGACTTGATGGAACCATCTTCGTTGTGGCAAGCCCATGCAATCCCCTTAGCACCATAGCGGTTTACATATTCTACAAGGTCGTCCAATTCACGACGAGCAATCCCCGCATCACCAGGTACGACGATACCCTTTACGATGCCACCCTTTTCAATGATGGTGCGGAACACTTGGAATTCTGTATCCTTTACGAGGTCTGTACAGTCATGGAACTCCATACCAAAACGGAGGTCAGGCTTATCAGAGCCGTATTTATCCATAGCTTCATCCCAAGTGATACGAGGCATAGGAACAGGCACGTCTACGCCCATCGTTTGCTTGAAGACATGAGCAATCATTTGCTCCATGGTAGCCAAGATATCTTCTTGGTCGATAAAGGACATTTCAATATCGAGCTGGGTAAATTCAGGTTGCCGGTCAGCCCGCAAATCTTCATCACGGAAGCAGCGTGCGATTTGGAAGTACTTTTCATAGCCTGCTACCATGAGGATTTGTTTGAAAATCTGTGGAGATTGTGGCAAGGCATAGAATTCGCCAGGATTTACACGAGATGGTACCAAGTAGTCACGAGCCCCTTCTGGTGTGGATTTTGTGAGCATAGGTGTTTCGATTTCCAAGAAGCCATGGTTATCGAAGAAATCCCGCATAGCCTTAGTTACCTTGTGACGCAAGATAATATTAGCTTGCATTTCAGGACGGCGAAGGTCCAAATAACGATATTTCAAGCGGATATTTTCATCCACGTCAATATCATCTTGGATGTAGAATGGAGGTGTTTTTGCCGCATTCAAGACGCGCATTTCTTCTACATACAACTCATAGGCACCTGTTGGCAAGTTAGGGTTAACTGCTTCAGGATCCCGTTTAGTTACCTTACCGCGTACGCACAAAACGTATTCATTACGCACGTCTTCCGCCTTGCGGAAGGATGCTTCATCGTGGTCTGGAGATGCTACCACTTGCAACATACCAGAGCGGTCGCGAAGATCGATAAAGATAAGGCCACCGTGATCACGGCGACGGTCAACCCAACCGCAAAGTGTCACTTCTTGGCCGACTTGAGCTTCTGTGATGGTGCCGCAACCATGTGTGCGGTGCAAACCATTCATGTTTTCCATTAATCTATCATCCTTTCAAATACTAGACAGGCGCCGATTTCACAGGTCTATCTATTGGTTGTTTAGCAAGCCTACCATGTGGTCTACTAGGCTGTCGAGAGAGACGCTTTCTTGGTCTCCTGTTGCCATCGTCTTCACAAGAGCCTGGCCCTTTGCTAATTCGTCATCACCCAATATAATAACATATTTAGCCTTAATTTTGTCAGCATATTTCATTTGTGCCTTAAAAGACTTGCCTGACCCATCCATCTCAGCGGTCAAATAGTGAGACCGGAAGGCTTGTACCAAGGGGAAGGCCGCCTCTTGTGCCGCCTGGCCTAAGGCCACCACAAAGAGGGACTTAGGTTCTTCTTCGTCTGGTAAGAGTCCTTGCTTTTCCAAGGCCAAGAGCAACCGTTCCATACCCATAGCAAAACCGATAGCAGGTGTATGAGGTCCCCCCAGTTGTTCAACCAAGCCATCATAGCGGCCACCACCCGCTACAGCAGATTGGGCTCCTAACGGAGTGTATTGAACTTCAAAGGCGGTCTTGGTGTAGTAGTCCAAGCCCCGCACCAAGCGAGGATTCAAGTTGTAGGCCACACCAGCAGCATTCAAGTAAGTCTTGAGTCCTTCAAAGTGATCATGGCACTCTGGGCATAGGTGTTCATGAATTTCAGGAGCCCCTACTGACAAGGCCTTGCAGTGGTCATTCTTGCAATCAAGAATCCGCATAGGGTTCTTGTAAAGGCGACTTTGACAATCTTCACAGAGTTGCTCCTTCTTAGGTTCGAAGAAGGCAATGAGAGCTTCCCGGTACTTAGGCCGGCATTGTGGGCACCCTACGGAATTAACTTCCAATTGTAGGTCCTTAAGGCCAAAGTCCCGCAAGAGTTGCAAGACCATGCAGATGACTTCTGCATCTACTAATGGGCCTTGAGGGCCTAACACTTCCGCACCAAATTGGTGGAATTGGCGATAGCGACCGGCTTGTGGCTTATCATGACGGAACATAGGTCCCATATAGAACCACTTAGTCACGCCTTCCTTACCATATACCTTATTTTCCAAGTAGGCCCGTACGGCAGATGCTGTATTCTCAGGGCGTAAAGTGAAAGAGGATTCCTTCTTATCACCTGTGGAAAAAGTATACATTTCCTTTTGCACTACATCGGTAGTTTCTCCGATTCCTCGGAGGAAGAGCCCCGTATCTTCAAAGATTGGTGTGCGAATCTCTTCAAAGCCATAGGCCTTGGTAAGCTTGCGCATAGCCCCTTCGATAAAGTGCCAGTTTCGCATTTGTTCTGGCAAAAAATCTTGTGTGCCTCTCGGCTTTCTAATAGCCATTACAGGACCTCCCAAAATGTATCACTAATGTGCTTTCGCTTATTTAATAATTGATCTAAGGTGTCAATATAGACATCCACATTCTTCGGCATATGCTGCTTACGCTGACGGTAGTCAGGATAGCGCATCCACTTAGAGGATGAACCTGGTCCTATGGACAGAATGGATTGGGCTTCCTCCATCATATGAATATTGTATTGACAGGCTTTACCTGGCAAGCTATAGCCGATATTTTCTAACTGCCCCCTCATGTATTGTTGGCGATAGAGGTAGTAGGGTTCATAGCCCATAGACAGAAGTCGCTCCCGTGCGTAGGCTACCATGTCTTCCACCTGGCTTTCAGAAGCCACTTGATCTAAGCCCTTCCCTTCATAAAGAGGACTCCCCTTCTTAAGGGCCAGCGTATGAATTGTAACATTTTCCGGCAGAGCCTCACAAATGTAATCCATATTCTCCACCATGTGGTCATAGGTTTGCCCCGGTAGGCCAGCTATAAAATCCATATTAACCACTAGGTCTGTGGTTTTCTTAACAAACTGGTAAAGGTCCTTAATATCCTGGGCCCTATGTCCTCGTCCTATAGCTTTAAGGATGGGATCTTGTAGGGTTTGGGGATTAATGGAAATCCGATTAACCCCATGCCTTAGCATGGATGACAACTTATCTAGACTCACTGAATCAGGACGGCCTGCTTCTACTGTATATTCCCGGCCGGGCTCCAAGAGGCCATCTAAGGCCTCGAGGACTTGTTCAAAGTCCCCATCATTGACAGCGGTCGGTGTTCCCCCACCTAGGTAGAGGCTATCCACCATCAAATTATGAGCGGCAAGGACATCTTTCAAATGGTCTGCATCTCGCTTAAAAGCACCAATAAATTGGTCCACCCTTCCATAGTCTTGAATTAAGCCATAGGGGAAAGAACAGTAAGAGCAACGAGTCTGGCAGAAGGGAATCCCCCCGTAGACGGATATGTGTCGGTCTTCATCAAGGCGGTGGCCCACAAGAGGTCGCTGTAAACTCACAATAGATGCCAATAGTTCCCTCTTATCCGCCGGAACATGAAAAATCTCTTTCATGTCAGCTAAGGCCCTAGCCAAACTATCCTCCTGATTTAAGCCTTGGACCTGGTAGGAATTCATCGCTTTATGGAGAAACTTAGTAGGCCTTACACCCACCATAGTCCCCCAATCTCCATAGGGATCTAGGCCCTGATAGACACGAAGGAACGATAAGAGATCATGGCCTATAGACCGACGTCCTTCAGCCGTCTTATCCCCCTTGAAGCTAGCCTCTAATGTTCCTTCAATGATGACCTTCAATCGGTAAGCTTGGTCTTCTTCGCTCCCCTCTAAGACCACTTGGGCCGGATGAGCAACGAAGAGGCCCGCAGCCCCTGCATGGTGAGCCACTATGGACCCTAATTGAATAGGCCCCTCATAGGAATATGACTTAATGGTGGCCATGTTGGGCATCAATAGCAGCAAGTTCTTCTGGGGTCATATTCTTTTGGCAGTTACCGCAGTATCCATAGACCTTCAATTGGTGATCAATGGTCTTAAAGTTTAGCTTCTTCGCAATAATGGATTCCAAGGTTTCCAACATATCGTCTTCAAATTCTGCTACATGACCGCATTTTACGCAGATTAAATGATGGTGGAAATGGGCGAATTCTTCATCATTGAGTTCATACCGGTTGCGACCATCTCCAAAATCAAGGCGTTTCACAAGATCCAACTCAGTAAAGAGATCAAGAGTCCGGTAGATGGTAGCCAAGCCAATCTCAGGCGCTACCTTTTTAACCAATTGGTAGACATCTTCAGCAGACAAGTGATTTTCATCAGCATCGATGAAAGCCTGTAAAATGGTTTGCCGTTGGTTGGTCAACTTATATTTCTTATCCTTGATTCGTTCTTTCAATTTTTCCATTGTTGTATTCATCATGTGTATCCCCTCTCTCATTCATTGAAATGAAATCTACTATAGGTATGGATTATTTTCTTTCTCAAAAGCGATTTGTGTTTCTGGCCCATGACCAGGATAGGCCATAGTTTGATCTGGCAAGGTAAAGAGCTTGGTCCGAATAGATTGCACCAAAGCCTCAAAGTCACCCCCTGGAAAATCGGTACGGCCTACCGATTCCCTAAACAGGGTATCCCCTACGAAAACTGCTGGTGCCATGTAATAGCAGACACCACCCACCGTATGACCTGGTGTTTCAAGAACCTGAAAATCCATTTTTCCAGACCCTATGTGTTGACCACCCTTAACCGTCTTAATGGTCCCCCCTGTGATAGTCACAGGCCTGCCATGAAGGGCAGATAGGTTAACCTGTGGGTCATAGAGACAAGGTAAGTCTCGTTCATGTATATATACAGGGGCCCCATAGGTATCCATCAGGGTCTGTACCCCGTGGATATGATCTGAATGACCATGGGTCAAGAGGATGCCTATACAGGTAAGGCCTCGTTCCTGCAAGGTATCGACTACAGCGGGACCATCATCAGGATCGATAACAAAAGCCTCCTTACTATCGGGATCGCCAATAATATAACAATTGGTCCCCAAATCACCTAGGACTAGGCGCATAAAGGATAAGGACATTACATACCACCTCCTTTGGTTCGTCTAATGGTATATACATCTTTTACGCGACGTAGCTTGGTCATGACAAATTCCAATTGTGGCACGTTTTTTACATCAATAATCAAGGACATGTGCACTTGTTTCTCCGCTTCATCTAGGCGAGAATTGACATTAATGACATTGATCTTAAGCTCTGATAAGGTCGCCATCACATCCATCAAGAGGCCATTGCGATCATAAGCATCCAATTCCAAGGTTGCTTGGAAGGATTCTGTGGTAGCACCATCCCATTCTACCTCTATCAGGCGGTCCACATCACAGGCACCAGGCCGCATATTAGGGCAGTCGGCCCGATGGACGGAAATGCCAGATCCCTTGGTAATAAAACCAATGATGGGATCTCCTGGTACAGGATTACAACAACGAGCCATACGAACCATAAGACCCGATTCACCCTTAACCAAAATCCCTGTCCCCCCCTTAGCAGGTACTGCTTCCTGCTTGCGGGCCTTGAGACGCTCAATAACTTCTGTATTGTCAGCGGTCTTGTTAGCCGCTTCATGATGGTCCTTCTTGAGACGTTCAATCAAGCGAAGAAGAACAGCATTGGAAGAGGTTCCACCAAAGCCAACAGAGGCTAGCAGTTCTGAGATAGACCCCATCTTGAGGCCCCGTGCAGCATCCTCTAAATACTCATCAGAGGAGAGCTCTTTCCAGTGGTAGCCGAGGCGCTTAGCTTCCCGCTCCAAGGCCTCCCGTCCCTGCTCGATATTCTCTTCGCGGTTTTCCTTCTTGAACCAGTTGCGAATCTTATTACGGGATTCAGCAGACCCTACAATACTAAGCCAGTCCAAGGATGGTTTACCCGTCTTGGAGGTAATGATTTCAACGATATCTCCATTTTGCAGACGGTAGTCCAAAGGGACCATCTTGTCGTTAACCTTGGCTCCTACGGTCCGATGTCCCACGTCTGTATGGACGCGGTAAGCAAAATCGAGTGGTACCGACCCTTTCGGTAACTTGACCACATCCCCCTTTGGGGTAAAGACGAAAACCTCACCGGAGAACACATCTAGCTTTAAGGCATTAATCAATTCAGTCGGATTGGATGTGTCTTGCCATTCTAAGACCTGACGAAGCCAAGCCACCTTTTTATCAAAATCCTTGTCGCCCCCCTTGTTGCCTTCCTTATAACGCCAATGGGCGGCTACCCCATATTCAGAAACCCGATGCATATCCCAGGTGCGAATTTGAATTTCTACAGGATGGCCCATTGTCCCTACGATAGTCGTATGGAGGGATTGGTAGCCATTGGACTTAGGCATGGAAATGTAGTCCTTAAAGCGGTGAGGCAAAGGTTTCCAGAGTCCATGAGCAATACCCAGAACCGCATAGCATTCCTGCACGGTATCCACAATAACCCGCACAGCATACTGGTCGTAAATTTGGGACAAGTCCTTATTATCCTTTTTCATCTTTTTATAGATGGACCAGAAGTGTTTAGGACGGCCCTTTACATTGGCCTTAATACCCGCTTGATCCAAGGCCTCTTGCAAGTGCTTCATGGTATCGTTGACGATTTCTTCACGGGTATGACGCTTCTGCTTCATTTGATCCACTAAGTCATAGTACTTATCTGGTTCCAAATAGCGGAAGGAGAGATCTTCCAGTTCCCACTTGATGTTAAAAATCCCCAATCGGTGAGCTAAGGGCGCGTAAATTTCCATGGTCTCATGGGCTATCCGCTTTTGCTTGTCTGACCGCATATGTTTGAGGGTTCTCATATTATGCAAACGGTCGGCCAATTTAATGATAACTACACGCACATCCTTGGCCATAGCCAAAATCATCTTGCGGTAGTTTTCCATCTGCCGGTCTTCCTTGGTTTCATATTGGAATTGTTCCAACTTGGTCACCCCATCGACCAAGAAAGCTACCTCCTCACCAAAGCGTTCCTTAAGATCCTCTTCTGTATAGGGAGTATCCTCTACCACATCGTGAAGGAGAGCTGCCATGAGGGTTGTCTTATCCACCTGTAGGTGAGCTAAGATTGTAGCTACAGCTAAGGGATGCATGATATAAGGGTCACCGGAAACGCGTCGTTGATCCTTATGGGCTTCGTCAGCTAGCGCAAAGGCATCCTTAATTTTTTGACAATCCTCAGCTGGTAGATAGTCTCTAATAAGGTCATAAAAATGACCTACTTCTTCGTCCTTGTTAAAGCTAGCGCTTTCTACAAGGGCCTTTCCCTCTTGATTTTCCGTAGTCATAGACATCTCCTTTCTCCTTTCAATCAAATCAACTCAATATATACATAGAATTCATCAGTTGATTACTCAGGCGCTATATTTCATATAGGTAATCGATGTTTCCAGGTGCAACTGTCCTTGTGCAGGTTGCCATCTATAGGATTCCAATCCCTCTTCGGTGGTCTCTTCTACCAATAAATTGAGTTCTTTAAAGACCTCTAGAGAGACCATAGCCACCGGCATAGTCTGCCCTTCCGGCCGACGTCGAATCAATTCCGTTTCCAAGCGGAACTTAGGCATAGCCCCACCCTTAAGGAGGTTGCGCACGTAGGTGTACATAGCCCTTAAACCTTCTTTCGTAAGGGTCAAGGAACGCCCTTCCAAGAGAGCCATATCTTGAATCATAAGTTGCGGACTCACATGCCCATTCCACTCATTTTTCTGTACGGTGAAAGCTACCTTCACCCGGTCACCAGGAAAGAAACTGGCATGTAAATCAGGCCGATTCCAAGCGATAGCATCGATGGTGCTATCCTCTCTTTCCAAGAGAACCTTGGCATGCTTTTTTTGCTGACCCATGAGGAAGAGGTCGCTAATCGTTGCCTCCTCCAAGGCTAAAACAGGAGTAGGGTTAGCCATACCATAAGGTTCTAGGGTTTCTATCTCCTCTATAAGGGGTACATCAATATCATCGATGGCCACCTGACTATCAATATCTACAAGGGGGATGTAATCAGTTTCCGCTAGATGCTCTTTACAGTATTGAGCCAAACGCTCGCGCAAGGCCGGAATCTTATCTTCCTTGATGGAAAAGCCTGCCGCTGCTTGGTGGCCTCCAAACTGAATCAAGAGATCTTCCGCTGATTGCAGCGCTTCGTATATATTACAGTTATCAATGGACCGACAAGAGCCCTTGCCGATGCCATCCTTAATAGAAATCACTAAGGTTGGCTTATAAAATTCCTCAACCAAGCGGGAGGCTACGATGCCGATGACACCGGGATGCCAATCCTGGCCCCCTACCACCACTACATAATCCGCATCCGGTCCCTGCTTGAGGACATCTTGGCGAGCCATTTCATGGATATCCCGTTCCAAAGCCTGCCGTTCTAAGTTTGTTTCCTGTAACTCTTCGGCGATTTCATAAGCTTCCTCCTGACTAGGAGTAGTCAATAGTTCCACAGCTCGCGTCGCATGAGCCACACGACCGGCCGCATTGAGCCTAGGTGCCAAGGTAAAGCCTATATGACCAGCTGTAATTTTCCGGTCCTTTAGACCGGCTACATCAATGAGAGCTTCGATGCCTCGGTTAGGCTGCACCTGCATTTTACTTAACCCAGCCTTAACCAAAATTCGATTTTCTCCCACAAGTGGCACTACGTCTGCTACCGTTCCTAAAGCTACAATATCCAAGTCAGCTTGGTAGACTTCCCCAGTCCTCTCCTGCCAAATAGCTTGGCAAAGCTTATAGGCCACACCTACACCAGCTAGATTTTTATCCGGATAAGGACAATTGGGCTGCTTATGGTCAACGACGGCAACCGCTCGCGGAATGAGGGCCGGTGCTTCATGATGGTCTGTAATAACCAAAGCCAAGCGATCCCGCACAGCCTCCACGATATCATAAGAAGAAATACCACAGTCTACGGAGATAACTAAGTCTGTCCCCTTAGCTATAAGGCCTTCTAAGGCCTCTAAATTAAGACCATAGCCCTCGCTCTGCCGCTCTGGAATATAGTAAGAAACAGAAGCTCCACAACGTTTCAAAAAGCGATAGACCACCGAGGTGGCGGTGATACCATCCACATCATAATCTCCATAAACCACGATAGAGCCGCCTTCTTCCATGGTCTTGGTCACACAGGCTACTGCTTCACGCATTCCTTTCAGGTCCCAGGGACTGAGCAGAGAATCCATGTCTGCCGCTAAAAATTGCCGAGCCTTATGAGGGTCACCTAATCCTCGATTAATAAGTAGCTTGGCCACAATAGGTGACACCTTGAGTTCAGCTGCTAACTGAACTTCTTCCTGGCTGTGGTCAGGCTCAATAGACCATCGTTTTTGCATAGCCCCTCCTTCCCAAATCCTATACTCATGGAGAATAAACCAAACAAGTTATAATCATTATTATTTATATTATATCCTAATTGAGAAAAATTACAAAGGATAATTCTCAATTATTTTCTCCTCTTCTAGTCGCAAAAAACACCTATTATAAATACTAACATGCAAATAAATAAGGGCAATCTCTCATTCCTAAAACTGATAGGAGTGAGAAATTACCCTTATATATATTGAGAATATGCCAAGAACTTTCAAAGAAAATTCTCACCTTAAATTCTCATCATCTAGATCAGAAGCGGAAGTCCCGCTCCCCATCCTTCATTTGTGCAATATATTGAGCTGCCTTTTTTTGGACATCCTTATTTTCAATGACATCCATTTGTTCTTGGATAACCTTCTTACCGTGGGTCTTGGTCTTTTCAGAGCCATAATCCAGAATATATTCGTTCAAGGTCATCAAAGCATTTGGCTGACAACAGTTTTGAATTTCCCCGGTCTTAGCCAGTTCCATAAATCGGTCCCCCGTGCGACCAGCCCGGTAGCAGGCCGTACAGAAGGATGGAATATAACCCAACTCAAGAAGCCAATCGACAATTTCATTCAAGGTCCGTTGGTCAGATGTATCAAATTGAGCAGAGTTATCCTCTGGCTTTTCTTCTTCTACATAGCCACCTACAGATGTACGTGAACCACCTGAGATTTGAGAAATCCCTAAAGCAAGGCCCCGTTCGCGCATAGACTGCGATTCACGGGTAGACATAATCATGCCCGTATACGGTGTGGACACGCGGATAAGGGCAACGATCTTTTCAAACACATCATCAGGTACCGCATTGGAGAAGTCATCCACATCAATATCATCTGCTGGACAAATACGTGGCACGGAAATAGTATGAGGACCGACTCCATAAACGGCCTCTAAATGTTCTGCGTGCATAAGGAGCCCTACGAAATCATATTTGTAGTGCTCTAAGCCATAGAGAACACCAATCCCTACATCATCAATACCCCCTTGCATAGCCCGGTCCATAGCTTCTGTATGGTATGCATAGTTGGACTTAGGCCCTGTTGGATGAAGGGCTTCGTAATTTTCCTTATTGTAGGTTTCTTGGAAGAGAGTATAGGTCCCAATGCCCACGTCGTGTAATTTTTTGTAGTCTTCCACTTCACAGGCCGCAATATTAACGTTAACCCGGCGAATCTCCCCATTATCCTTTTTAATGGAGTAAATCGTCTTGATGGATTCCAAGATATAATCTAATGGATTATTGAGAGGGTCTTCACCGGATTCAATAACAATCCGTTTATGGCCCATGGCTTCCAAGGCCATAACTTCTGCCTTAATTTCCTCTTGGGTCAACTTTTTACGGCGAATGTCGCGATTTTTACTGTGGTAAGGGCAATATACGCAACCGTTAATACAATAGTTAGATAGGTAAAGGGGCGCGAATAAAACAATGCGGTCACCATAAATTTTACGCTTGATTTCCTTGGCCAAGGCAAAGAGTTTTTCCTTGTATTCTGGCAAAGGGCATTCGAGAAGAACAGCTGCTTCACGGTGGGTTAAGCCTTTATAGGTTGCGGCTTTAGCTAGGATTTGATCCAACAAGGGGCGGTTTTCCTTATTTTCTTCCGCATACTTGAGAGTATCAAGAATTTCCTCGTGGCTGATAAATTCTTCAGCGTGAGGGGATGTTACATTATACATGGTACTTACCTCATACAGGCCTAGGCCTGGTGATTAATGCTTGTGCCTCCCTGTGAAAGTCACACGCTCTCACATAATGAGGAGGGATATACCTAGTATAGCACTATTATTCCTATCAAAAAACCCAGGAATTAAAAAGAAATTCCTGGGCCTATCTTGGTAAGGTTTCGCATCCTAAAAGTCAGGCATACTCCTTATTATCGCCCCCAAGCCTCGTAAATATCATCCATAGCCTTTTCCTCCTGTAAAATACCATGGGCATTCCAGAGCCCCGTATCTACGTAGATGACATGTCCCTCCTTAACAGCAGGAATCATGGCAAAGACTGGATCTTGGCGCAAGGCCTCCAATTTAGCCTCAGCGAGCTTAGCATTTTCTTTGGATGATGGGCCATAGCCGGCAGATACGATGAGATAATCCGCATCCAAGTCCGGCAATCGTTCAAGGGAAATGGCATTATTAGTGGTTGAATAATCACCATCTAAAACCAATTGAGGAGGATTGAGATTGAGCTTTTCATACATAAAGCGACTAATATCATTAGTCGAGTAAGGATAGAGGCGGACCTCCTTGTTGAGAACCCGTAAATGAGCCACCTTTCCTTGACCTATATGGTCAGCCAGGGCCATACGGAAAAATTTAACCCTATCATAGAAGGCTTGTAGGCGGGCCTCCCCTTCCTTTCCCCGCCCCAAAGCATAGGACAAGGCTAAAAGGGAGACTCCGTGTTGCCGGAGATTAAAGGCCGCAGTCGGTGCAATTTGGTTAAGCTTATCAAAGACGGGCTGACTAAAGGAATCTCGCATAATGATCAGATCCGGATGAAGAGCCTGCACCTGTTCATAATTGATGGTTTTGGCGTCATCATTGACAGAAATAACCCCTACCCCCTTAGCGGATAATTCCTTATAGAGGTAGTGGCTTTCATTATAGTTACCCGCCAAGAAAGGTATATCCAAGGCCAACATGGGATCTTCCATGCGGATAACCACAATCCGTTGAGGGTTTTTAGGCATGACAGTTTGTCCAAATTTATGATGGACGATAGTCTTCCCATCCTCTTGGGTTACCAATTTATGGGCTGCATCCACCTCATTTTTAAAGCGAACTTGATTTTCTTTATCAATAGCCTGACTGCTATTAGACCGGTGGAGGAGACGGTCCTGGCGTTTGGCAATAGCCTCTTGGGTCTTAGTCTCCGCCAGGACCTCCTGCCCATGTTGGTGGGCCATGTACTGGTAAAACTTCGCCCCTACAATTACACCTAAAAAAGCCACGACTACGATGGCGGCCAGACGTAACATACGCCACTTGAGGGATAGGGTTTTCTTAGTCATAGGACCCCACTTTCAAGGAATAAGGTAGGCAGAAGGGGCGACCTGTACGAGGATCATTCATAACAGTAGCATCAATACCAAAGACATCATGCAACATGTCCTTGTGAAAGACATCATGAGGAGACCCTTGGTAGAGAATCTGCCCTTTTTTCATAGCTACCAAGTAGTCAGCAAAGCGCGCGGCCTCATTGAGTTCATGGATAACCATAATGATCGTCTTCCCATACTTTTTATTGAGTTGTTCTACCATGTGGAGAACATCTAACTGATGAGCTACGTCCAAAAAGCTAGTAGGCTCATCTAGGAAGAGAATATCCGTATCCTGTGCTATAGCCATGGCAATCCAAGCCCGCTGCCGTTGACCACCAGACATATTGGCAATAGCCCTGTCTGCATAGTCCGTCAAATCAGTTTCTGCTAAAGCCCAATCCACCATGTTACGATCTTCCTTAGAAGACCGAGCAAAGAGAGAACTCTTATGAGGAGCCCGACCGTACATCACCAAATCTCGGACCGTCAAAGCTCCGGGAGCCGATGGATTTTGCGGCAAAATAGCCACTTCTTTTGCTAACCTACGAGAGTCCATAGCATGCATATCCTGCTCGCCCAAAAGGACCTGCCCGGCCATGGGTTTAATGATGCGGCAAATGGTTTTTAAAAGGGTCGACTTACCACATCCATTAGCACCGATTAAGGCTGTTATTTTCCCTTGAGGGATCGTTAAATTTAAATCTTCTATGATGGGGTGACCATCATAACCAGAGGTGATATTCTTTAGTTCTAATTGCATACGGTCCTCCCTAGGCCTTAGTCTTAGCTAAAATATATAAGAAATACGGAGCCCCTACCATGGCCACAACGATGCCGATGAGGATTTCATCTGGCGCTAGTACAGATCGGCCAAACCAATCAGCACCCACCAACAATATAGCGCCCGCTAAAGCCGTAATAGGTAAGGAATAGACATGATTAGTCCCTACCAAACGACGGGCTATATGCGGAGCAATGAGGCCTACAAAAGCTATATTCCCGCCTACGGCTACGCACATGGTCGCTAAGATGACCGCTAGAAGGAGATAGACAAAGCGAGCCCGATTAATAGAAAGGCCCAAGCCAATGGCTGTTTCATCCGCTAAATTCAGAATATTAAGATCCATATAGCGGGCCCAGAGTAAGAGGCCTAGAATGATAACCACAGGTGCTAATAAAGCCACGTGGGCCCAGGAATTATTAGCAATAGACCCTATGATCCATGTATTGACCACATGAAACTTATTGGGATCTAGCCGTACAATGAGAAGCATTTGGATAGCATGAATTCCTGCTGCTACAGCAATCCCTGTCAGAATGAGAGCCTGAGGATTGAGAACCTGACCCTTGTGATAGGCTAAGCGATAAATAAGACCAGCTGTAGCTAAGCCCCCTAGGAGGGCCACTAGAGCCAAGGCCCACATGGATAAGGCCGTATCTGAGTTAAGAAAGTAAACCAAGAGGATAACCCCTAGGCCAGCCCCCGCATTAACACCTAAAATAGAAGGTGAGGCTAGATCATTCCGGGAGATGGTTTGAAAAACGGCTCCTGCCAGACCTAAGCCTACTCCGATTAAAAGGGCTAATATAATACGAACAAGACGGAAGTCTAAAACGGTCATCTCCAAAGCTGGATCGCCTAAGCCCAAAAGAGCCATTAGCAAGTCCCAATGACTGACATCTAAAAATCCCGTCCTAACATCTCCATAAACCATAATTAGAAGAAGAAGGGTCGCTAAGAGAAATACCTTTATAAACTGTTTCATCGTCTGCTACCTCCCTTCCGACTGGCTAAATAGATAAAGAAGGGCACCCCTAACAAGGCTGTTACAGCCCCTAATGGTGTCTCATAAGGAGGATTAAGTAAACGGCCCACTACATCTGATAGGATGACCAAGGAAGCACCCAAGAGAGCAGAGATAGGAATGACCCGCCGATAATCAATGCCCACTAATTGACGCACAATATGAGGTATCAAAAGGCCTACAAAACCTATAGGCCCTGCTAGGGCAACAGACGAGCCCGCTAAAATTAAAACAGCCAGACCTGCTAACATACGGACTCTTTGTAGGTTGGCTCCAAGGCCGATGGCTACCTCTTCCCCGAAGGCTAAGAGACTCACCTGCTTTGACACAGCCAGAGCCAGCACCAGGCCCACCAAGGTCCAAGGGAGAACAAACGATACTTGGTCTAAGCGGACACCGGCTATACCTCCAGCAGTCCAGTAGGACAGATCTTGTGCAAGAGAAAAGAAAACCGCTAACATATGGGTAATTGCTGTAAACACAGCGCCCATGGCAGTACCTGCAAGGGCTAAGTAAACAGGCGTAGCCCGTCCTCCTACCTTTTTGGCTAAGAGGAGAATACAAGCCGTTGCTAAAGCAGCCCCAAAGAAGGAAAACACAATGGTCGTATTAAAACTGGCTTGAGGAACTAAAAGCATAGCCAAGGCTAAGCCCAAGGAGGCTCCACCATTAATACCCAAGATAGAAGGTGATGCCATGGGGTTATTGGTCAGCCCCTGCATGAGAGCGCCTGCAACAGCTAAGGATGCCCCAACTATTAGGGCCGCCATGAGACGAGGCCAACGTAAGCTATGAACGACGATAGAGTCTACACCCGATCCAGGATTCCACAAGTCTCCTAGAATTTGTATAAGGGAAATATCCCGTGCCCCCACATATAGAGACAAGAGTGATGCTAAGATCAAGACAAAGAGAGTCCCCAAGACCACCAAGCTGGTGCGCCAAGCCGAACTAATTGATAGATGCATAAAGCCTCCATAGCACTATATCGTATTAGTTATAGAAATTGAGAATGATTATATGTATTCAATCTATTTAAGAATATAGTATTTTAATAATCTTTGTCAATTCTATTAGTGGTATAGACCTTACAGAGAGAGGCTTATGCAAAGGATACTATCTAATTATCAGGCGTCTATAGGCGTCTAATAAACACAAAAAAAGCAGCCTCTTTCGAGACTGCTTCTTTAGTCATTGTAAATTAAGCTTCTACAGGGTATACGCTTACTTTACGGTTATAACGACCAGCGCGTTCGAATGCTACTTTGCCAGGCACGAGTGCGAACAAAGTGTCATCCTTACCGATACCTACGTTTGTACCAGGGTGGAAGTGAGTACCACGTTGGCGAACGATGATGTTGCCAGCTTTTACAGTGGAACCGTCATGGCATTTAACACCAAGGCGTTTGGATTCGGAATCACGACCATTACGTGTAGAAGATACACCTTTTTTATGCGCAAATAATTGCAAATCGAAATTGAACATTAATTTCACCTCCTATTTGTCTGAGATTTGTACGAACTCTGGATATTGGCGAGACACCTCAGCAAGGCCGAGAATCATAGTCTCCAAAATATCCTGTCCGCTCGGAGTTAAAGAACCCCTTAAGACCATTTCACAGGAACCGGATGCATTGCTATAGTCCCCTTCTTGACCCGCTCGTTCTTGAAGCCCAAGAATCGCAGTGCAAGATAAGACTGATACTGCAGCGCATACAATATCATATCCATGATCATCATATCCTGCATGACCATCAATATGGCAGCCCACAACTTGACCTGCCTGATTGCGATCGATCTCAATGGAAATCATTATGCATTAATGGATTCGATGCGAACTTTTGTGAATGGTTGACGGTGGCCTTGACGACGACGGTAGTTGGATTTAGCTTTGTATTTGAATACCAAGATTTTTTTGCCTTTACCGTGTTCAACCACTTTACCTGTAACTTTTGCACCGTTTACAAGTGGAGTGCCAACTTTAACGGAACCGTCATTTACAACAGTCAACACTTGGTCGAATGTTACAGTTTCGTCAGCAGCTGCTTCCAATTTTTCGATAGTGATAAGATCGCCTTCTTGAACGCGATATTGTTTACCACCAGTTTTGATAATTGCGTACATGATTACACCTCCTTGTTCGTTACTCGCCGAATATGGTAGCCCTGCCCTAGCTAGGGCTTTTGAGACCTTCTTCGTGCGGCTGCAAAGTTCAGAAAACCGAACTAATACTCAGATAGTATATCTTAAAAAATAGCGCCATGTCAAGCTATATTCTTGACACGACGCATCCTCTTTTAGCAGTTCCTTTATCTTAAGAAAAATAACCTCCTCCAAAGAGCATAGGGCATACAAGCTATTGAAGTAGACCTGTAAGGAGGAACTTAATCCCTAATACAATCAAGATGAAACCGCCAATCATTTCTGCCCGTTTCTCGACGAAGGATCCCATAAAGCGGCCCAGGTACATGCCTACCAAGGCTATGATAAAGGTAACTATCCCAATCCAAGAAGCAGCATAGACAACATCTAGGTTCATAAAGGCGAAGGCTAAGCCCACGGCCATGGCATCAATGGAGGTGGCCAGAGCCAAGATTAACATTCCCCCCCAGCTGGTAGACTGCTTTTCTGCCTCCTCATCTTCCTTACCCGCCCCGCGAATAGTATTAATGCCTAGCCACACTAGGACCACAAAGATAACCCAAGGGGCATAATCTTCTACATAGGAGGCAAATTGCCCACCTATGAGCCAGCCCAGAATAGGCATAAAAAATTGGAAAAGGCCAAAGAGAAGGGGCAGCAAAAACTTCTTAAGCCCCTCCCCTTCTTTCATAACTAAGCCCTTATAGACAGAGACACCGAAGGCATCCATAGCAAGGCCTGCACCAATGAGACAAATTTCTAGTAAAGACATGAACTAATCACTTTCTTAAGAATGAAGACTGAGTATGGAATAGCCTTCAGGGCTCATAGTAGGATCCTCTTGCACCTGAATACTCCGACCCAACTGGTCTTCTAAAGAGCTAAGCACTTGCTTAGTAAAATAAGGAAGAACTTGGGGGTTCATAGTTATTTCTACATCCGTCCGCAGTCTACCTTGCGCCTTAAGTTCCCGCAGGCGACGCAGAATTTGTATATAGACCGACTGACCCGATAATACGAAGCCCGTCCCCCCACATTGTGGGCAGGTATCAAAAACTAGCGATTGGAGTCCTTGGCGTGCTCGTTTTCGGGTCATTTCCACTAACCCCAATTGAGTAATGCCACATACAACAGTCTTCATACGGTCCTTCTTGGCCTGCTGGCGAAGGACTTCTAAGAGTTCCTCTTGGGACGCTTTTTTGCGCATATCGATAAAATCGCAGACGATAATGCCCCCAATATCACGAAGGCGCAATTGTCGACAAATTTCCACGGCTGCTTCCTTGTTAACCGCTAGAGCCGTATCTTCCACCTGGCTAGATTGACCCGTGTAGCGAGCAGAATTGACATCAAAAACGGTGAGGGCCTCCGTATGGTCAATGCGGATGGATCCACCAGACGGCAAATCCACTTCCGTATTGATTAAACTATCCAACTGTTCATCCAAATGATAAAACTTAAAGATAGGTTCTGGCCCTTCATGATATTCCACCTCAATGTGCTGTGTCGTAGAAGACCGCCTCAAGAGGTCTTGTAAACGGGCCTGCCCCTCCCGGTCATCTACCTTGATACTATCAATAGACCGGCCAGCAAAGTCCCGCACAAGGCGAAACCAAAAGTCCGCATCGGCATAGAGGTCAGTACCAGGCTTAGCCAATTTATAGCGTTTAGATATATGCTGCCAGGTTTGCCACAAATAATCCAAATCACCCTTTATATCTTCATCGCTAGCCTTAGCTGCAGCCGTCCTCATGATAGACCCACAACCTTGGTCTAAGTAGGCCTGCCCTAGTTTCGCCAAGCGATCCCGTTGCTGGGAATCGGTAATCTTTTTAGAAATATTGACCGAAGAAGAAAAGGGCATAAGAACCGTACACCGGCCTGCTAATGAAATATCAGCTGTAACTCTAGCGCCTTTACCTAGCATTTCTTCCTTAACCACTTGCACCATAACCGATTGTCCTACATGCAGTTTCTGTAGGATTTGCGTCTGTTTAGGTTTAGCCAAATTAAGATATGCATTATGGCCGGTCCCAATATCTACAAAGCAGGCATTCATACCTGGTAACACATTACGAATGACACCCTTATAAATATGGTTAGCTGTATGGTTCTTATTTTGCCGTTCCAGCACATAATCCACCACTTGCCCCTGGCTATCAACCAAGGCCATGCGAATTTCTTCAGCCATGACGTTTACAAGTATTTGTGCCATTCTCAGCCTCCTAGATAAGACATTAATCCAATGGTTTCACATCAAGCGGAGAAATCAAGTCCTCCCCCTCTTGAATGAGAATATCTTGTCGATGAATTTCATAGGCATCCGTCAGAGGCCAACCGAAGTAATCTCGCCCAAAGGCCCAAAGCTCGCCCGGCTTAATAGTTCCTTCCGGATAGATGCCTATATGCATGGTTAGTGTCACAAATCCATTATCGTGAATCTCAGCGGATACAGGCTGCTTGACGAAGTGCTTTACATCAACAGTCTTGGTCTTTTTAGGGGTTACCTTTTCATAGAGGACCTGCTCTTTATCGTTAAAATCCTGCAAAATTGCCGTCCAATTGATTGCCTTAGCCCCCTCTATCAGCTCTTCATGGACAGTGCCGTCCTCTTCTACCAAGGCCTGGCCATCGACGATGACAGGACCAGTCACCTGGTAGATAGCATAGTTACAGACAGCCATCATCTTTTTAACTCGCCCTTCTAAGAACTTACCATCAAGGGCTGTTAGACCGCGTGGGGCCGCCTGGTTAAATCGTTCTATGATATCTTCTAAGGACCCTTGATCAAGAGTATCCATGTCTAGGTATTCCGGCTTTGCCGTAATGCCTAGGCCTAAGGCGGAGGAAAAAGAGATCTTCATATGGGGGTTAAAGCCTTCTGAATAGGCCATTTCTATATTGGCACGGCGGATGGTACGCTCTACGCACTTGGCGAAATCCAAATGGGATAAAAAGCGGAGTTCTTCTCCCTTATTTAAGGCCAAACGTAACTTTCTCAACTTTGCCACCCTCCTTATAATCAACAATCCAAGTATTCAATTCAGGGCACACATTGCAACCACGGCATACATCGCGACGACAGTCACCTGTCAATTCTACCTTCATGGCCCGATCCCATTCCCGCTTCAAGTAAGCCTTGGACACGGTGCAATCCAAATGATCCCAAGGCAAGGCTTCTTCATAGGTCCGTTCTTTGGAAGAGTAATACTTAGGATCAATGCCACATTCCTCAAAAGCTTCGAGCCAAGTATCATACTTAAAGTGTTCTGTCCAACCATCGAACTTACAGCCCTTTTGCCAAGCTCGTTCGATAACCTTGGCCAAACGGCGGTCACCCCGTGCGAAAACAGCTTCCAAGTAACCTGTATACCCATCGTGATAGTGGTAAGAAATATTGCGGTTATTAATTTGTGATTTCAAATACTGTTGACGGCGGTGAATCTCTTCTACATCAACTTGTGGGAACCATTGGTAAGGGGAATGCGACTTAGGGACGAAGAAGGAAACCGATACCGTTACAGACCCGTTCCGCTTGCCTGTAATTTCTCGGTGCTTATCCAACACTTTATAGGCCAAATCAGCAATGCCTTTAAGGTCTTCATCCGTTTCCGTAGGAAGGCCCATCATAAAGTAGAGCTTAACCGTATTCCATCCAGACTTAAAAGCCGATGTACAAGCCGCCATGAGGTCTTCTTCGGATACGCCCTTATTGATAACATCCCGCATCCGTTGCGTCCCTGCTTCAGGCGCAAAGGTCAAGCCAGACTTACGAACCTGTTGAACCCGCTTGGCTATATCGATACAAAAAGCATCAATCCGAAGGGACGGCAAGGACACAGACACCTTCTTATCTTGGAATTCGCCCATCAACATATCTACCAGTTCAGGCAACATGGAATAGTCTGCAGAGGATAAGGACATGAGCGAAATCTCATTATAACCCGTATTTTTAATGATTTCCTTGGCTAGACCATAGAGGCGCTCTGGCGTCTTCTCCCGGACTGGCCGGTAGAGCATACCCGCTTGGCAGAAGCGGCAGCCCCGAGAACAGCCACGGAAGAGTTCCAATACAGCCCGGTCATGAACGATATCAATAAAAGGCACAATTGGCTTAGTTGGATAGTAGACTGTTTCTACATCTTCAACAATTCGCTTTTCTATCTTCAAAGGTACTTCTGGAAACCTAGGAAGGATCTTTTCAAAGTCCCCTGATTCCGTATAAGAAACATCATAGAGGGCTGGACAATAGGTCCCAGGAATTTGCGACAACTTGCGGAGGAGCCCCTCCTTGCCTCCTGGGAAGCCGGCTTTCTTTTCCGCCTTATAGCAATCGATAAACTCATGGAACCATTCCTCAGATTCACCCAAGGTCACTACATCTAAAAATTCAGCGATGGGTTCTACGTTATAAGCACAAGGACCGCCAGCAATTACTAAAGGCATATCCAAGTCTCGATCCTTGGCCCAAATAGGCATGCCTGCCAAATCTAACATGTTAAGGATATTGGTATAAGACATTTCATACTGGAGGGATACCCCCAACATATCAAAATCCTTAATAGGAGTCCGCGTTTCTAAGGAGAAAAGAGGGATATGCCGCTTGCGCATCTCCTCTTCCATGTCGGTCCAAGGGGCGAAAACCCGTTCCGCATAGGCATCTTCCCGTTCATTGATTAGGCCATAGAGGATGCGAATACCTAGATGACTCATGGACACTTCGTATACGTCAGGTAGGCTCATGGCGATGGTTACGTCCACATCCTTGTGATTCTTAACTACGCTATTAAGCTCACCCCCTGTATAACGGGCTGGCTTTTGTACATGCTGTAGCCAAGATGTATCTAATTTAATCATAATTTCTCCTCAGAAACTAAACCTATAAGGTAACTTTATTAGTCATTAAACATATATTTCGATCTTTGCATAGATATGTTGAGCAAGAGTCCTACGGCCAACATATTAGTAGTTAGGGCTGATACCCCATAGGATATGAAAGGCAATGGAATCCCTGTTACTGGCATAATACCCGTGGTCATCCCCACGTTAACCATGATTTGGAAGGTAAAATAGGTTGCTATCCCTGCTGCCAAGAGCATACCAAAGTTATCACGTGCTGTATACGCTATACGGATAGCTCGATAGATAAGCATAAACATGAGGAAAAGAACCACCATACAACCGACAAAACCTAACTCCTCCCCTATTACAGAGAAGATAAAGTCCGTATGATTTTCCGGTAGAAAGTTGAGCTGGGACTGCGTTCCTTGGAAGAGGCCCTTACCAAAGAGGAGACCTGAACCAATCGCAATTTTAGATTGGATGATATGGTAACCCGACCCGTATGGATCTATATTTGGATTCAAGAATACCAAAATCCGTTGTTTTTGGTATTCCTTGAGGGCGAACCAACCAAATGGTGCTAATATAAGACCAATCCCCAGTACGATACGGACCAGTTTCATGCGGATTCCCGCTATGTAGAGGAGGCCCATATAGATAGCCATATAGACCAAGGAGGTTCCCAAGTCAGGTTGCAAAAAGACTAGAGCCGTAGGCACCAAAATATAAATAAAGGTAGGCAATACCTCCCTAAAGGAATTTAGTTTGCCAATCTTCCCCTCCATCATCTTAGCCATACAGACGATCATAAGGAACTTGGTAAATTCTGACGGCTGCAGGGTAATTGGCCCCAATTGGATCCACCGTTGTGCCCCCAAGGCAGATGTCCCTACAGCCATAACGGCTACTAAGAGGAGGATGGTAATCCCATAAATCCACTTGGAGTAGTCTTTTAAGCGTCGGTAATCAAAGGTGGACATGAGAACTACCAAAACCGCATTGATAAGGAAGAATAGGAACTGGCGAAGGACCATAGACTGGGCGGTAATGCCCGTCTGATTCACATGCGTGGCGGATCCAATCACCGTTATACCTATGGCCACTAATAAGAGAGTACAGATGACAATAGTCCAGTCCCAACCGCGCCAAATGCGTTGCCACATAAGAATCTCCTTTCTTTACCTACTTAGAAAAGGCCTTTTTTATACGGGACCACAAGCCTTTAGAAGGACCAAATTTATCATGGAAAGCCTGGTCCATTTCCATCTCGTCCCCCGCTTGTCCCGTGGCCACAAAGGTCACTAGCGGCTCCAATTGACCGCTAACACGCGCATCATAGAAGAGAGGCAAAAGGCCCTCTTGAGAAGCCTTAGCCAAGGCTTCGGAATGAGGCAAAATCGCCCCTACATACTCGGCACCCACTTGGTAGGTCATAGCAGAGATGCTAAAGTCCTGGCCTAGGTCTGCCTTCATTTCATTAAAAACCACCACCGCATCAAATTTACGTTGATCTCGTAGAAGTTGGAAGAGGCGACCTGCGTTACGTAGAGCAACCCATTTAGGTTGGGTTACAACTACAACCCGATCTGCCAATTCTACCAATGTATCTACGCCTCGTCCCAAGCCTGCAGGTCCATCAATCAAGATATAGTCATAGGTCTTAGCTAGTTTTCTCATGAGCTTGGCATACTTCTTACGCTTGACCTCTTGCCAAGACTCGTCCTGGCTAGCAGCCAAAAAATCTAGATTGGAGGATACCGATACCAGGGCATGTTCAAGGTTTTCCTTGTCTCTTTGTACATCTACTACATTGTAAAGGATATCGTTTTCTCGGCCGATAACTAAGTCAAGGTCTCGCATGCCCATATCCGCATCAGTGATTAACACCTTATAGCCCTGTTTGGCCAAGGCAGCACCCACTAAGGCGGTAATGGTAGTTTTTCCTACCCCACCCTTACCGGATAGAATCGTTACTATAGTCCCCATAAAACTCCTTTATAAAAGCTCTATAGCGGCCTATTAATGGCCGCTATAGGATAGATTTTCTTCACCATTGCCCCCATCAGAAATCTTTTTAGATGACTTCTTAGAGGATTCTTTATTAGCCCCGTTGGCAACATCCTTAGGCTTACTCAAGCCAAAGTAAGCTTCTAGTACAGACCGTACGATTGGACCTGCAGATCCTGCCCCAAAACCACCTTGCTCAACAATGGCAACTACCACAATGCGTGGCTTGTCATAAGGTGCATAGGACACAAACCAACCATGGTCCTTGCCGTGAGCATTTTCTGCGGTGCCAGTCTTGCCGGCTATAGGAATGGAGAATCCCTTAAAGAGCTCCCCTGCCGTACCGCCTTCAGCAGTTACGTCCCGCAATCCGTTACGGACGATATCCATAATGTTCTTAGCTACCGGCAGAACACCTATTTTCTTAGGACCAAAGACTTCCGCAGGTGTTCCATCAGCATTATCTTCACGAGCCACTACATAGGGTTCATAGCGAATGCCCCCATTGGCCACCTGGGCCATGACCATAGCCATTTGAAGCGGTGTCACCAAGTGGAAGGACTGGCCGATAGCAGCGTCAAAGGTTTCCCCTAGGTACCAATCTTGATCAAAGACTTGTCGCTTATATTCAGGGCTGGCTATATTACCAGCCGCTTCACCGTTTAACTTAATGCCCGTCTTTTGGCCAAGGCCAAAGTACTTGGCATAGGTATCAATATTTTCAATTCCCAAACGATTACCCATTTCATAGAAGTAAACGTTATCAGACTTAGCTAAGGCCTTATTAAAGTCCAACCAGCCTAAGGCTTCTCCTTCTGCATTACGCTTATCGATTAACCAATGGCGGCCAGAGTCAAAGATTTGTTCTTCTGGACTTACCTTTTTTAAGTCCAGAGCTGCCGTCCCTGTAATAATTTTAAAAGGAGATCCTGGTGGATATTCACCAGCAATAGCCCGATTTTCGAAAGGATGACGCTTGTCCTCATTCAATTGGGTCCACTGCTTAGCAGTAATCCCTTTAGCGAACCAATTGGGGTTAAAACCTGGTTCAGACACCATAGCTAAGATAGCACCTGTATTGGGATCCATAGCTACCAAGGCAGCTCCAGTGGCTGGTATTCCACTAGCATGGAGAGAATCCAATTGTTGTTTCACCGCATCCTCAGCAGCCTTCTGCAATTTTACATCGATAGTCAGATGGATAGATCGACCAGGCACCGTATTTTTACGGCCTACTTCCGCCACAGGGCGACCAGCCGCGTCAACCTCTAGCTGCTTACCTCCATCGACACCGCGAAGGACATCATCATACATCTTTTCAAGACCGGCTCGTCCCAAGATGGTACCAGGCCCAATTTGCGTATTAGGATCTTCTTTTTTTATATCTGCCAATTCTTCTTCAGACACTTCCCCTACATAGCCCAACAATTGAGAGGCTGTATCATTATATGGGTAGTAGCGAATCGGCTCTACATCGATAGAAACGCCTGGCAATTCATGACTATGTTCTTCGATGATAGTCACCGTATCCATAGGAACATCATTGGCCAAGCGGATTGGTTCATAGCCATCCTTATGGTCGTTAATTTTCTTTTGAATACTCCCTACATCCATCTTAAGATAGCCCGCCAATTGCTTTAGTTCGCCCTCTTCTAAGGGCTTACCTGTAGGCATGATAGAGACCACATAGGAAGGACGAGAGGAAACGACAATATCCCCATTACGGTCATACATAACACCACGAGTAGCTGTCATGTTAACAATACGAATCCGATTGCCTTCCGCCTGTTGGCGATAGTATTCACCATCCAAGACTTGAAGGTAGAAGACCCGGAGGCCCAAGACCACAAAAATACCTGCTACAACATAGAAGAAGCTGTCAAAGCGATCCTTTTTATTCTTTTTATAGAGGCCTTTCAGCATGGAAAGCATACGACAAGCTCCTTTCTGCTACCAACGATATTCCACTTTGGGAGCGAAACGCCAAAGTATCCAATGAACACCGATAGCAATGATGGCATTGGCAATGATTTCAGGAAGGGTAAAGTTCATAAAATAAGGAATACACGCAAAATGCGCATCCATAGTCCATAAGAGGCCCATCCGCAAGAGACCATCCAAGAGAGTCCCGACGGCCACCGTCAAGGAGGATAGATACCATTGTTCTTGATACATGCGAGGTGCCCAGGAAGAAAGGGCATAGGCCACAATCACATAAGGAAATAGATGAAGGCCAAAGAAGTTAGAAATCACCGTATCGTGAAGGATTCCCCCAATAATAGCCGTCCACAAGGCCACCCGCCGAGATCGCAAAGCAGCTAGGAGGATGATCCACACGAGGATTAGATTGGGCAACCAAGGCCCAGGCACAAGGGCCGGCACCAAGGTTCCCTGCAGGACTAAGGTCATAAGACCGATTAATAGGTAAGCAATTGATCTCATTGGCTAACCGCACCTTTCGCCCCTTCCACTTGGTCCCGATTGGTTTGCGGCACCAATTTAGGCTCGACTTTAGGTTTATCCGCTTGTCCAGCTGTAGACCGAATGATAACGAAAACATCTTCCAACTTGCGGAAGTCTACAGTAGTCTCTACAGAGGCATTCTTAACGAACCCTTCCGGATCATTAGTAAGGCCTGTTACATGGCCAACTAAGAGCCCTTTAGGGAAGACCCCACCATAGCCAGAAGTAATGAGGGTATCCCCAACCAAGACGTCCCCTTCCTTAGCCACATTGACCATAGTTGGCTCAGATGGGTTGACGCCATTGCCCTTGAGTACAGAGGCAACACGCGATTCAGGCCGCTGTACTATAACGCCAACAGCAGATCGTGGATCTACAATGGTTTGTACACGAGCTGAGTCGGCATACACATCCGTTACCACCCCTACAACGCCAGCCGGCACTACGACAGCCATATTTACAGCGATACCATCATTAGCGCCCTTATCGATGATAAAGGTATTAGACCAGGTTCCGTAATCCTTGAGGACTACCCGAGCTGGCTGCATGACGAATTGCTTGGCGCTTTGCTGATAGCCTAACATTTGGCGAAGACGGACATTCTCAGCCAACACTTCATCCGCATTGAGATTTTGTTGCTTGAGGGCAGCAATCTCTGCCTCCATTTGGTCATTGGTATCCATGCCAAATAAGATTGCATCAATGATTGCAATCCCCGTTTTACCATGGCTAATCCCATCAGAAGCACCATAAAAGAAAGGCGTCGTCACCCGTTCTAAGGGAACCGTAACAAAGGGAATATTAGTCCGTTGCTTCCACGCATAGCCTAAGATAGCGAGAAGTATAGACATAATAATGACTACGATGACCAACTTGCGGTCCGATGTAAGCATTAATTTCTCCCCTTTCTATTTCTGGATGCTACGATAAAGCGGTTCATACGGCCTTGGTTCTTAGCGGCTAAGGCTAGGCCTTTAATGACACAATTCTCAGGATCTTCCGCCACCTGCACAGGAACGGTCAGTTCTTTTGAAAGGCGCTCAGCTAATCCTTGTAATTGAGAAGCCCCACCCGTAAGAACTATGCCTCTTTCCATAATATCTGACAAGAGTTCAGGCGGTGTTTGCCGCATGACATTTTTAATCTCTGCTACTAACCTTTGCAAAGGTTTTTGTAAGATTGAATACAATTCCGATTGATGGATGGAAGGGGTTACCACTAGGCCTGTGGTCGTATCCCGGCCCACGAATGAAAACTCTTCATCGTCATGGGCATCCATAGGAGCTATAGCCGTCCCCTTTTGGCACTTCATCTTCTCTACCGTAATATCTGAGACCAAGCAGGAAAAGATTTGTTTCAAGTACTTAAAGATGGCTCCATTCCAATCGTTGCCACCGATAGGCACTGTACGAGCGGCCACCACGCCACCCAAAGACATAACGGCGATATCTGTAGTTCCCCCTCCAATATCAACCACCATGTTACCCACCGCATCAAAGATGGGCATATCACAACCTAAAGCGGCTGCTACAGGCATATCTACCAAGTAGGTTTCACGAGCACCTGCTTGGATAACCGCATCCATTAAAGCACGAATTTCCACATCCGTCATGCCATAAGGAACACCGATAAAAACTCGTGACCGACGAACAGACCGAGACGCCTTATGCATCAGGTAGGTCAACAGGGTATGAGTCACTCGATAATCAACAATAAAACCCTCCCGCAAGGGCCAGAGCTCACCCAATTCATCAGGGGTTCTACGGATGAGGTTTTCCGCCTCTTGGCCCAGGGCTACAATCCCCTCTCGCTTAGGGTCTGTAGCTACCACTGAAGGCTCTGTAATGACCGATCTACCAGCCACTAAGACACGGCTATTTACCGTCCCCATATCTATACAAACATTTCTCCCAAAGGAGGAAATAATTGAACTCATTTACACAGTTCTCCTTTATAATTTCATCATTTTATAATAGCATATTTCCCCCCTTTTTTTAAGGGCTACCCTCTATTCATAAATTCCTCTTTTTCTTCAAAACTAACCAATAAATTTCTTATGACAGATAGCCTCCTTCAGCCAAGCTGAAGTAGCTCCCATCACCTATGATGATATGGTCCAAGAGAGGGATCCCCATCAATATACCTGCCTTCTGGTAGAGATGGGTAATATCAATATCCTTTTGGCTAGGATCAATGACTCCAGAAGGATGATTATGAACTAAGATAATAGATGCCGCATTATGGCGAATGGCTTGACGGAATACGGTCCTCTGTTCCACCAAACTGGTAGTTAATCCTCCTCGACTGATGATTTCCACACCAATCAATTCATTATGAGCATTTAAGAGGACTAGCGCTACCACCTCTTCCCATTCATGGCGGAGTCGCTCCATCATATAGGTTCCGACTGCCTCTGACCGGCTAAAATCTACATGGATGTCTCTAGCCTTAGCCTGGCTAAGGCGACGACCTAGTTCTATAGCTGCACAAATAGTAACCGCCTTATCCTCCCCCACCCCACGTACTTGCATCAAATCTTGCCAAGTCCACTTATTAAGGCCCTTGAGGCCTCCACAGGCAGATAAGATTTGCCGCCCCAAAGCTAGGGCTGATTGGCCCTTAATACCAGTTCGCAACAAGATAGCTAGAAGTTCTTCTTCACCTAAGGCTTGTCCACCACAGGATAGGAACTTCTCCCGAGGACGATCACCTAGTTGCATGTCCTTAACTAAGACTGGCCCCGCTACTTTACTTGTATAGTCTAATATGGCTTTTTCCATAGCTATATCCTCCATAAGAACAAGTTTTTACTAAAAAAGCGGTATGCAGACGAATCCGCATACCGCTAGTCCACTAATCAGAAACTAATCAGACAAAAACTTTTTTAATTCTTCGTAAACTCTTTCTACTGGCAGTCCTACCACATTAGTATAAGACCCTTCAATACCTTCAACCCAGAGGGCACCTATGCCTTGAATACCATAGGCCCCCGCCTTGTCCAAAGGTTCTCCAGAGGCCACGTAGCCTTGAATTTCCTCCTCCATAAGCCGGCGAAAGATAACCCGGGTAGTTACATGAAAGACTACTTCCTTAGGGCCTCGCTTAATCGCTACACCGGTCAAAACAGCATGTTGTCGCCCAGACAAAGAGCGAAGCATGGCCTTGGCTTCTTCTTGAGAATTAGGTTTACCCAAGATTTCTCCATCCTTAACCACGATGGTATCCGCCCCAATAATGATGCCATCCTGGGGTACGCCTACAGCACAGCGAGCCTTTCCCAAAGCCTGTGACTCAACTAAGTCTGCCACGCTCATCTGGGAAATATCATTAGCCTCCTCATAGGTAGAGGCTACGACACTGTGAATCATCCCAACTTGATCTAAGAGTTCATGACGACGTGGGGAATTAGATGCCAAATAGAGGCCACTCATAGCCAATCTCCTTTTTATCTAATACAATTCAAAACTATTTCACTTCCACCATTTCCATTTAGCCCTATTATAGCCAATGGAGATTATCATGACTAGGGACTTTCCTATTAGTGAAACAGTTATAAACAAAAAGACACTCCGAAGAGTGTCTTTTATGGGATTAAACTATTTTGTCAATTCAACAGTATCGCGAGCGATAGTCAACTCTTCATTTGTTGGAACAACGAACAATTTAACCTTAGAGCCTGGTTTGGAGAATTCGCGTTCTTCACCACGAACCTTATTGAGTTCAGCGTCGAATTCAGCGCCAATCACTTCAAGGCCTTGGCAGATAGCAGCACGGTTATCAATGCCGTTTTCGCCGATACCTGCTGTGAATACAATAGCATCTACATGACCTAACTCAGCAGCGTAAGCGCCGATAGTGGCACGTACTTTTGTGTGGAACATATCGAGGGCCAATTGAGCGCGTTCGTTACCTTCTTCAGCTGCTTCTTCAAGCAAACGGAAGTCATTGGAAACACCAGAAATGCCCAATACACCAGATTTTTTATTCATCAATGTATCTACTTCTGCTGGGGACATACCGAGTTTATCTTGCAAGTAAATAACGATGGCAGGATCGATATCGCCACAGCGAGTACCCATTGGAACGCCAGCCAGTGGTGTGAAGCCCATGGAAGTATCGAAACATTTACCAGCTTTTACAGCGGACATAGAAGAGCCATTGCCCAAGTGACAGATGATAACATTAACATCTTCAGGTTTCTTACCCATGATTTCAGCTACGCGACGAGCAACATAACGATGGGATGTACCATGGAAGCCATATTTACGAATGCCATGTTTTTCATACATTTCGTAAGGCAATGCATATACATAATTTTCTGCAGGCATTGTTTGGTGGAAAGCTGTGTCAAATACAGCTACTTGAGGTGTATTTGGCATGATAGCTTGGCATGCTTCGATACCTTGCAAGTTAGCTGGGTTGTGGAGTGGGCCCAATGGAATGCATTCTTTGATAGCTTCGATTACAGCTTCATCGATAACAACGGATTTTGCAAATTTCATACCACCATGCAATACACGGTGACCTACAGCAGCAATTTCATCCATAGATTTAACCACGCCGTATTCAGGGTCAGCGAGGATGTTGAGTACAAGTGTAAGGGCCACTTTGTGGTTTTCCATAGGTTGAGAAATAGTGTACTTCTCAGCGTTTGGACGTTTGTGAGTGAAAATAGCATCAACATTAGAACCGATACGTTCTACCAAACCTTGTGCCAACACGCTTTCATTAGACATGTCAATCAATTGGTACTTCAAGGAAGAAGAACCGCAGTTTACTACTAATACTTTCATTATTAGCCCTCTTTCTTAGGAATCACTTGAATATGATCTTGAATTTGCTGAACAATGTCAGCCCCTATCGTATCATCAGCAGGATACTGATAGAGTATATTCCACAAAACGCCATTGCTTTCAAAGGCGTATTGATAGAAACGATATGTTAGGCCACGGCTACGATAGGTACCTTCCATGCGAACCGCACTAGCACCTTCTAATTGTACATCCTTGGTCACAAGGTCCGTCACCCCGTTGAGTTCAAAGCGATGGGTCAACTCTTTGACATTCGCCTCTACCGTAGGCAGGGTTGGATTTCTACCAGGTTGCCATGCCTCGATATCGATGATGATATGTTGCGTTGGTGCCTGATACGTATCCACCACATAGCCATTATCTGATTCTAACTGTTGTGGCCCCCCTATTTCAAATGGAAGGGCTATGTTGATCTCAGAATGACCTGCTTGGATAACCTGGTGTCCATAGCTAATGGTATCTAAGGCCGAGTTGCGGCTCATAGCTACGGAGACACCAATGAGTACAATGATGCCGAGCAAACAAGCAATGATGATGCGTTTAATTTTAACTTTCACCTGTTCACCTCGTTTGTAATGTAAAATTTTACAGTTCATTATAGCATTCTAGCTAAAAAAATTCTACATAAGTTATAATGAAAGAAGTCATAAAAATAAGCCATGAGGAGGTCCCATGAAAACCATCGGTATCATAGCTGAATACAACCCCTTCCACCAGGGACACGCCCACCATTTAGAGGTTATCAAAAAAAACTATCCTGATGCTATCTGTATCGTTGTCATGTCAGGGGCCTTCGTCCAACGAGGCGGTCCGGCCCTCCTCTCCAAGTTTGATCGAGCAAGCATGGCCGTCAAAGGAGGCGCCAATCTAGTCATAGAATTGCCCACCCTCTTCGCCACGGCCCACGCCCAACTCTTCGCCGAAGGGGGGATCCGCCTCCTAGAGGCCTTGGGGATTCAGACTCTTTCTTTCGGTTCGGAAGTAGCTGATAAGGAGCTCCTGCAAAAGGTCGCTTCTATAGCAGGCCAAGACCAGGTCCAAGCCTCTTGCCGCCAGTTGCTCAAAGAGGGGCAAGCTTATGGGGCTGCCCTCCGCCAGGCTATAGGAGATAGCCTTCCTGAGGCCCAAGCCGTCCTAGCCAGCCCTAACGCCCTTTTAGGGCTCGAATATATCAAGGCCATCCAAAACTATGCCTCCACTATGGATATACTCCCTGTCGAGCGCCACAGCGACCATCATGCTAACGAACTAGGTAGTCAACTCCCCTCTGGAACGGCCCTCAGAGAGGCCATCTATGAAAACGGGGCCGCTAACCTAAGGCCTTACTTTACCAACAAGGTCTTCAATCTGCTAGAAGAGACCCTAGCCAAAGGTGCCTCTCTCAATCCTGACCGTTACTACGACATGGTACTAGCTCAAGCTCGTCGCTTGCGTCTAGAAGAATTAAAGAGGTTCCAAGACTTTACAGAAGGGCTAGAAGATAAGTGGATACAAGGATCCCAAGCCCCTAGTTGGCAAGAAGGGCGAGAGATCATCAAGAGCAAGCGCTACACCTACGCCCGCCTAGATCGCATGGCCGCCTATAGCCTTCTTGGAATCAGCAAGGGCCTAATTGTAGAGGCCCAAAATAAGGGACCATGCTATGGCCGCATTTTAGCCTTTGACCAAAAGGGACGGTCCTGGCTCAGTCAATACAAACGCTCACTCCCCCTCATCAACAAATGGGCTCCCTTCTACAAAGAGGCAGACTCTTTCACCAAAGAATCTCTCCGCCTAGATGCCCTTGCTAGCGACCTACAAAGCTTCTGTTTTCTCTACGAAGAGGCTAGATCAGGTGGTCAGGACTACCGCCAATCCCCTCGCTTCATAAAATAATAACCCTATCCCATGCTTCTATCCATAAAAAGCCAGAGGCTGCTAACTATCTAACGATAGCTAGCACCCCCTGGCTTTTTTTAGATCTAAAGATAGAGACCAAATTATTTTTCTAGGCTTGTGAAATCAAAACTGCATCTTCCCCATCCACTTCCTGGAGGTGGACCTTGACCTGTTCCGTATGGCTAGTAGGCAAATTCTTCCCTACATAATCGGCCCGGATAGGTAGTTCTCGATGCCCTCTATCTACAAGAACTGCCAATTGAATAGCCCTTGGACGGCCAGCATCCATGAGAGCGTTAAGGGCCGACCGAATAGTCCGTCCCGTATAGAGCACATCATCAACGAGGATGA